>CAZNEU010000044.1:0-7854 GCA_964571915.1 uncultured Phycisphaeraceae bacterium | reverse complement strand
GGCACCGGGGGCGTTGCCCCCGGCTGTCGCATCCAAGCCCTGCGGGCTTGGCCGGGCGCGTGCCACACGCACTGGCATGAACGAGCCGCGAACAACGTGATACGGATCGCCGTTGAACCTCGTGCGTACGGCGAGCAGGCTTGTCGGCCCACGCGGAGCGTGGGGGCACCCAAGAGCCTGACTTCGGTCGGCGATCCGCGTAACCGGCGTGCGGGCCCACTACCCTGCCCGCCTATGGCGTTGCACTTTCTGGACGATCTCGGCGAGCGCGGGCTGATCCATCAATGCACGGATGAGCCGGGGCTGCGGGCGCACCTGGACCTGACGGCGGCGGGCGCCACGCCGCGGCGGGCGTATGTGGGGTTTGACCCGACGGCGGATTCGCTGACGATCGGGAACCTGGTGCCGATCATGCTGCTGGCGCGGTTCCAGCGGGCCGGGCATATTCCGGTGGTGGTGATGGGCGGGGGCACGGGGCTTATTGGCGACCCCAGCGGCAAGAGCGCCGAGCGGCAACTGATGACGAGGGACCTGGTGGAAGCGAACGTGGCGAGCCAGCGGACGATCTTTGAGCGGGTGCTGGATTTTGGCGCGGGGGCGAAGAACGCCGCGGTGATGACGAACAACGTGGATTGGCTGGGGGGCCTGAGTTACCTTGAGGCGCTGCGGGATGTGGGCAAGCACTTTTCGGTGAATCAGATGATGCAGCGCGACAGCGTGCGCGACCGGCTGCACAACCGCGAGCAGGGGATTTCATATACCGAGTTCTCGTATATGGTGCTGCAGGCGTACGACTTTCTGCACCTCTACCGCGATCTGGGCGTCACGCTCCAGATGGGCGGGAGCGACCAGTTCGGCAATATCGTGAGCGGGTGCGACCTGATACGGCGACAGGGCGCCGGCGACGGCGCAGCGGCGCAGAGTTTCGGCCTCACCACGCCGCTCATCACCAAGGCCGATGGCGGCAAGTTCGGCAAGACCGAGTCGGGCGCGGTGTGGCTCACGGCCAAGCGCGGCCCGGGCGATGACTCGGCGTGCCGCACCAGCCCGTATGCGTTCTACCAGTTCTGGCTGAACGCGGCGGATGCGGATGCAGAGAAGTTGCTCAGGACGTTCACGTTCCGCGAGAAAGGGGAGATCGCGGCGTTGCTGGCCAAGCACGCGGCCAACCCCGGCGAGCGGGCACCGCAGCGCGCGCTGGCGCGGGACATGACGGACCTCCTGCACGGCAAGGCGGCACGGGAGGGTGCCGAGGCCGCGGCGACGGCGCTCTTTTCCGGCGACATCGCGGCGCTGTCGGCCGACGTGCTGGGCGAGGTGCTGGCCGCGGCACCCACGAGCGAGCATGACAAGGCGCTGCTCACTGGTGAGGGGGTGGCGGTGCTGGAGGTGCTGGCGACGACGCTGTGCAAGAGCAAGAGCGAGGCGCGGCAGGCTCTTACGGAAGGCTCGATTTCGGTGAACGGCAAGAAGGCTGCGCTGGCGGACCGGCTCACGGGCGCGCACCTGCTGCACGGCTCGGTGATCGCCCTGCGGCGCGGCAAGAAGAACTGGCACGTGGCGCGCTGGGCGTGAGCCGATCTACAACACCAACGGAGCATCGAAGTCGGACCCGCCGCGGGCCGACTTCGATGGCACGGCGTTGCCGCTACACCAGCACCGCGTCGAGGAGTTCGGGGATGCCCTGGCCCATGGTGGCGACGGTTTCGAGGATGGGGCGCTTGCCCGCGATGTCGCGCAGGTTTTTGACGAGTTCGTTCTGGCCGGGGTAGTCGGCCTTGTTGCAGACGAAGAGGTCGGCGATCTCGAGGATGCCGGCCTTGTCCATCTGCACGCTGTCGCCCATGCCGGGGGTCATCACCACGAGCGTCTGGTCCACGTGCTTGCGGATCCTGGTCTCGTTCTGGCCCGCGCCCACGGTTTCGACGAACACGGTCTCGAAACCGGCGCCGCCGAGAATGTGGATGATGCCGTCGAGCGTGCCGTATTCCTCACCGGGGATGGCGAGCGAGCGGTAGTAGACCGATTCATCCAGACTGTTGAAGTCCACGCGCAGGCGGTCGCCCAGAAGGGCCCCGCTGGTGAGCGGGCTGAGTGGATCAAACGCCACCACGGCCACGCGGCCGAGGGCGACACCACCAGCGCCACCCCCCCCACTCTTGGCGCGGCGCGAATACTCGCCCGCGAGTTGGGCGACCAGCGTGCTCTTGCCCGCGCCGGGGGAACCGGTTACACCCACGACGCGCTTGGGGCGCGACTGCTTCACGCCCGGGCGGAGGGCGCGGCCCGCGTGGAAGAGCGAGATGTCTCGCGCCAGTTGAGCGGTGGGCACGGTGCTGGGCACGGTCGGTTCGTAGGTGCGCACCGAGCCGCGCACAGCCTCGACGATGTCGAGCAGGCCGGTGGCGGTGGTGAAGCAGCGCTTGACGCCGAGTGTGAGGAGCGCGGCGATGTCTTCCGAGGGCAGGATGCCGCCCATGTACACGGGCAGGTCGGGCCGGCCGAGCGCGCGGAGTTCGTCGATGAGGCGCGGCCCCAGCACGAGGTGGCTGTTGCTCATCATGCTCGCGGCAATCACGTCGCAATCTTCATCGCGGGCGGAGATGGCGAGGCTGCGGGGCGTCTGCCAGAGGCCCGAGTAGATCACGTGGACACCGGAATCGCGCAGGGCGCGGGCGATGACCTTTACGCCGCGGTCGTGGCCGTCGAGGCCCATTTTGCCGAGCAGGACGCGGGGGCGGTGGTCGAGGTCTGCGCAGCGGTCCTTTTTCTCGAACTCGGTGGTGGGCTCGTGGAGCGTTTGCGACATGGTGGAAGCATAGAACCGCCTGCTACTTCCGCCGCGTGAGGTCAAACACCACCGACTCGGTCTTCGCGCCGCCCTTGAAACTCTGCCACTCCTGGCGGATGTGGTCCTTGTCCTTGACGATCAGGCGCAGTTCGGCCATGTATTCGGTGTCGGGGGACTTCAGGTTCGTGACGTCGGCGGTGTTGAACATGTACACGCCGCCGGCGGGCCTGGCGCAGCGCATGCGGGGCTGGTTGCCGGCCGCGCAGTAGTGCGTGGCGACGAGCGAGTCGCCATCAAGGTGGTACATGTTGGTCATCTCGTGGGTTGCGCCGGGGAACATGATCTCGCGGACGGCCGAGCCCGCGGCGGTGGTCTTGAAGACGGCGGCGACGGATTTCTGGCCCTTCTCGTCGACCGACTCCCACTCGCCGTCGAGCGCCTTGAGTTGCTCGAACGAGGCCTTGATGGCGGGCGGGTTGCCGCCGGCCACGCGGGTGCCGGACTGGCAGCCCGCGGCGGCAAGGGCGAGCGTGCAGACGAGAGGCAGGAAGGCGAGTTTCATGGGTGAACCTCCGGGAAGTGGAACCGGGGGATGATACCGGATATGCACGGAGGGGCGGGCGAGTGCGCCCAAGGCAACTCCCACCCGAACAGGGTGTTGACGGCGGATGGTGCCGGGGCGGGGCGAGCGGCCCGGCTAGGCTGGCAGCGGCGCGGGCCCAGGGTGATGGGTTGCCGGCAAGGAGCATGGAATGGTCGTCGAGCCGAAATCCCCAGCGGGCGCGCCCGTGTTCTCGACCGCCCACCTTGTGTATCTGTGGCTTGCGGGCCTGTTCGTGGCGTCGCTGCTCATCGCCGACATCACGGGCGTGAAACTCTTCCAGTTCAAGGTGGCGGGGTGGACGGTGCAGCACACGTGCGGGATGCTGACGTTCCCGATCACGTTCCTGCTGACGGACCTGGTGAATGAGTACTACGGCAGGCGCGCGGCGCGCCGGCTGGTGTGGCTGGCCCTGGCGATGGGCGGGTTTGTGTTTGTGGTGGTGAACGTGGCGTTGGCGATGCCGCGCTGGGATGCGCCGTTCAACATCAAGGATGGATCGTTCGAGGATGTGTTCGCGAACTCGCGGGTGATGTACGTGGCGAGCCTCGGGGCTTTTCTGGTGGGCAGCCTGAGCGACATCGCGATCTTCGGGTGGGTGAAGCGGCTGACGGGCGGGCGCATGGTGTGGCTGCGGGCGACGGGGTCGACGGTGGTCAGCCAGTTCATCGACAGTTTCATCGTGACGTGGCTGGCGTTCAGCGTGGGGCGGATGCTCTTCCCGACGGATGCCGCGCCGATGCCGATGGGCGAGGTGCTGCGGACGGCGGCGACGGGGTACACGCTCAAGTTCGTGATCGCGGTGGGCCTGACGCCGGTGATTTACCTGGGGCGGTGGGTGATGACGAACAGGTTTGGCATGCGGCCGATTGCCGCGGACGCACGACCCTGAGGCGGACGGGACGTCCGCCCCACCAGAACCGACCCTGAGGCGGACGGGACGTCCGCCCCACCAAGCTCACACAGTCCACCCCTTCCCCTCGCGCTTCACGGGCCGGTAGAGCGTGTCGCGCTCGACGGGGCGAAGGCCAGCATCACGGATGGCCTTGGTGAGCGTGGCGACGGTGACTTCCTGGTGGGTGCTCGCGCCGCCGACCTTGGTGATGTCGTACCAAACCACGGTGCCGTCGATGTCATCGGCGCCGCTCTGGAGCATGAGTTGGGCCATGGCGACGGTCTGCATGATCCAGAAGGCCTTGACGTGGGGGAAGTTGTCGAGCATGAGCCGCGTGATGGCGAGGGTGCGGAGGTTTTCGAGGCCGGTGGGGCCGGGGCGGTCTTCAAGTTCGCTGCCGTCGGGGAAGAAGGGGAGGGGGATGATGGTTTGGTAGTAGCCGAAGGCACTGGGGACTGGGGACTGGGCGCCGGGGGAAGTGACGGAGTGACGCAGAGACGAAGTGACGGAGTGGGAAGGCAAGCCGTGGGCTGAGGCCGCGCGTTGGCGGGCGAGCATGTCGAGGGGTTTGGGTGTGCCGGGGCGCGTGAGCGTGATGACGGGGGCCGTGCTGGTGTCGCCCCGGTAGCCGAGGTGGCCGGAAACACCCGATGCGGAGCGCGCGCGGGCGGCGGCCCCGTACAACCCCCTCGCTTGCGCTTCGGGCTCGTTGGGCGGCTCGTTGGGGGCGTAACCCAATCTGGCCAGGGCCTCGTCTTGTGCGCGGCGGAGCATGTCCATGTGGACGAGGCGGTCGTGGCGGGTCTCGATGTGGCCGTAGAGGAGCGTGGCGTTGGTGTTGAGGCCGATCTCGTGGGCCACACGGTGGACATCCAGCCACACATCGGAGCGGATCTTGCCCTTGTAGGCCGCGTCGTGCACGCGGTCGTCGAAGACCTCGGCGCCGCCGCCGGGGAGCGAGCCGAGGCCGGCCGCCTTGAGTTCTTCGAGCACCCAGCGGATGCCGGCACGCCGGTCATCCACGGAATACTTGCGGGCGATCTTGGCGAGGTGCACGATCTCGACGGCAGTGAAGGCCTTGACGTGCAGGTCGCTGCCGCAGGCACGGGCCTCGTCGCGGATGGTGGAGACGAGTTGCGGGTAGTAACTCCAGGGGAGTTTGGGGTGCAGGCCGCCCACGCAGTGCATCTCGGTGGCGCCGGCCTCCACGGCCTGGCGGACCTGCTCGCGGACATAGGCCATGTCGCGTGTGTACGCCCCGTCCTGGCCTTCCTTGCGGTAGAACTCGCAGAACGTGCAGGAGAGGGCGCAGATGTTCGAGTAGTTGAGGTGGCGGTTGATGTTGTAGTACGCCACATCACCGTGCAGGCGGCGGGCCACACGGTTTGCCAGAGCGCACACGGTCCACAGGTCGGGCGTGGTAAAGAGCACCTCGCCATCGGCGATGCTGAGCCGCTCGCCCGCATCCACCTTCGCGGCGATTCGCTCCAGCCGCGCATCCGTGCGCGGCACCACCACCCCCAGAGGAAGGCCTCTCGCGGGGAAAACGGCGGGCTTGGAGATGGCGATCTGGGCAGGCATGATCGGCGCGGCATAGTACGCGCGTGGTGGTCCGACCACCGCCCGGGAACAGCATCAAGGGCCGAGTTTTCCCGTGATCCAACGGCCAAGCAGGAGGGCCGCGGCCAAGGCCACAACGCCCAGCGCAGCCGCGACGAGACGCACCACCCCCCATTGCCGGCGTGCCCGCTGGCGTGCCTGGGCATAGGGAATCGTCGTGAAACTCACCATGTCATACAGCGGCACGAACCACGCGGGCAGAGCGGCATTGAGCGCGTGCTCGATCTTCTTTTTCCAGCGGAAGGCGCGCGTGCCCACCTTGTCGCGCATCTCCACGAAGTTGTCGAGGGCCATGTCCGCGATCGCATCCGCGTGGGCCTTGCGGCGGCGCTGGTAGTGATCCAGCGCGGCCGCCTGGTCGCTGGCGTGCTCGCGCAGGCAGCGGTCGAGTTCGAGGCAGTCCTCGAACGCGGCGTTCATGCCCTGGCCGAAGAAGGGGACGATGGCGTGTGCCGCGTCGCCCAGCAGCACCACCTTGCCGCCACGCTGCCACGGCCAGCAACGCACGGTGACGAGCGAGGATGACGGGTTGGCGAGGTAGTCTCGCGCGAGCGTGGGCATGAGGGGCACCGCATCGGCGTAGTTCGCGGCGAAGAAGGCCTCCACGTCGCGCTCGGTGCGCAGGGAGTTCAGCCCGTGCGGCCCGTCCCACGGCCAGAAGAGGGTGCAGGTGAAACTCTTGTCGCGGTTGGGGAGGGCGATCATCATCGCGCCCGATCCGCCGCCGCGCGGCCAGATGTGCAGGGCGGCGGGATCCATGGCGTAGCCGCCGAAGCGTGCCAGATCCGCCGCGCCCACACCTCCCCCCGCCCCCGACGGAAGTTGCGCGGCCGGCGGAATGTGCAGTTCCTTGTATCCGTGCTGCAGGTATGACTGGCTGTATTCGAATCGGTCCGCCTTCTGCATCGCCAGGCGCACGGGCGAGAACGCGCCGTCGCCGCCGATGACCAGATCGGCCTCGTGGCGCGTGCGCGCGCCCGTGCCCGCGTGCTGCACCACCACGGCCGGAGCATCAAGGTCCACATCCACGCAGGCCTGATCAAAATGGAAGGCGACATTCGGGCTGGCCGCGGCGGCCTGGATGAGGCGGAGGTTCAGCCCGCCGCGTGAGACAGAGTTGATGGCCAGCGTGCCGCCGGCGCTGTAAGGCTGATAGACCAGCGCGCCTGCGGGCGTTCCGCCACGGCGGACCTGCGGGTGGATCATGCGGCCGCGCATGGGGCAGGCGTCGAGGTCGAGCACGATCCGGTCGAGCCCGGCCCCGCGCAGGCCGGCGATGCCGCGTGCGGAGAGGGCGAGGTTGATGGAGCGGCCACCGATGTAGCCCTCCCCCCCCGCACGCGGGTCGGGCCGGCGCTCCACAACGCTCACACGCCACCCCGCGCGGCTCAGGTAGACGGCCATGAGCGAACCCGCAAGGCCCGCGCCGACGATGATGGCGCTGCGGCCTGCACGGTGCGGAACGGAGACGGTGCCGCTCATGCCCGCCAACTTTCGGCCGCGACACTCGCCTCCAGTTCGTGCGCGAAGCGCCACACATCATGGAAGGAGTTGTAGAGCGGTGTGGGGGCCACACGCAGCACATCCGGCTCGCGGAAGTCGGAGACGATGCCCGCCGCGCGCAGGGCCGCCTGGCGTGCCTTGCCGCCTGCACCCCCACCCCCGCCCCCCCCGCGCACGCGCAGCGTGAGTTGGCAGCCGCGCTGGCCCGGGTCGCGGGGCGTGATGATCTGCACGGGCGGCCGCCCGCTGGCGTCTTTGCCGATGCGTTGGTTCAGGCCGTCGAGCAGTTGCTCCAGGTAGGCCGTGAGAGCAAGTGATTTTTCGCGCAGGCGCGCCAGACCCCCCGCCTCGCGGAAGAGTTCCAGCGACGAACGCAGCGGGGCCAGCGACAGCACCGGCGGGTTGGAGAGCGCCCAGCGGTCGGCGTTGAGCGAGGGTTGGAAG
>CAZNEU010000043.1:0-5586 GCA_964571915.1 uncultured Phycisphaeraceae bacterium | reverse complement strand
TCCTGGGCCTCCGCACCCTCAGCACCATCGAACGCGCCAAGAAACTCATCCGCGAAACACTTTCTGACGACGCCATCCGCGCCGCTCTTCCTCAAGCCCCCAGGCCCTCAAGCCCCCAGGCCCATTCCGACCCTCTCGATCTCGACCGCATCTCCTACGACGACCCGCGTGTCTTCGAGATGTTCCGCCGCGCGGACACCACCGGCGTGTTCCAGTTCGAGTCCGGCGGGATGCGGCGCCTGCTCGTCGAGATGAAGCCCGACCGCTTGGAAGATTTGATCGCCGCGAACGCGCTCTTCCGCCCGGGGCCGATGGACCTGATCCCGTCGTACAACCGGCGCAAGCACGGGCAGGAGCCGACGCCCACCATCCACCCGATCGTCGATCAATACACCGCCGAGACCTACGGCGTGATGGTGTATCAGGAGCAGGTGATGCAGATCGTGCACGGGCTGGGCGGCATCCCGCTCCGCGCGGCGTACTCGCTCATCAAGGCCATCAGCAAAAAGAAGATCAAGGAGATCGAGAAGAACCGCGAACTCTTCCTCGCCGGCGCGAACAAGCACGGCGTCTCGCAGGAGAGCGCCAGCGAACTCTTCGAGATGATCCTGAAGTTCGCCGGCTACGGCTTCAACAAGAGCCACTCGACGGGCTACGCCATCGTCGCCTACCAGACCGCCTACCTGAAAACCTTCTTCCCCAACCACTACATGGCCGCGTTCCTCACCTACGAGAGCGCGGCCATGCAGACCGCCGACTGGGTGCCCTACCTCGAAGACTGCAAGCACACCCGCTTCATCAACCCGCTCACCGGAGCCACCGTCAAAGCCGGCGTGGAGGTGCGCCCGCCGGATGTGAACCTCTCCGACGCCGATTTCACCGTGGTCTACACGCCCGATGAGCCGCGCACCGCGCTGGACGGCCACGTGCGCTTCGGCCTCAAGGCCATCAAGGGGGTGGGCGAGAAGGCCATTGAGGCGATCCTGCGCGAGAGGACTCAGGGTGCAGGGCCGAGTGCAGAGGGGCCCGGTCCAAGCACTCGGCCCTCGGCCCTCTCCCCTCGGCCCTTCTCTTCTCTGCACGACTTCTGCGAGCGTGTGCCCATCGGCGGCTCGGGCGCGGGCGGCAGCGGCGGGGCCGTGAACAAGGCCACCATCGAGGCCCTGATCAAGAGCGGCGCAATGGACTGCCTGCACGGGCGCGCCATGCGGGCCGCGATGGTCGCGGGCATCGAGCCCGCGGTGGGCACGGGCCTGAAACTGCAGCGCGACAAGGCCGGCGGCCAGGGCGGCCTCTTCGGGATCGGCGCGGGGGGCGGCGCAAACACGAGCGCCGCGCCGGCCAGCAGCCTGCCGCGCGTTGAACCCTGGAACGAGGGCGACACCCTCGTGGCCGAGAAAGAGGCTCTGGGCTTCTACGTCTCCAGCCACCCGCTCGATCAGCACGCTTCCCTCGTGCGCGGCCTCGCCAACGCCACCACCAAGATGGTCCGCGAGAAGGACCCGCGTGTGCCCCACGATGCCCGCGTCGCCATGGGCCTGTGCGTGCAGGCCGTGCGCACCATCGTGATGAAGACCGGCCGCAACGCCGGAGGCAAGATGGGCGTGGTGGCATTTGAGGACAAGGACGGCGGCATCGAGGCCGTGGCCTTCGCCGATGTCTTCGCCAAGTGCCAATCGCTCCTCGCGCCCGATGCCATCGTCTTCGTGGTGGGGCGCGTCGATCACAACCGCGGTGCACCCCAAGTGGTTATCGAGAAAGTCATCCCCATCGAGCGGGCCCGGGCCGAACTCACACGCCGCGTCCGCATCACCATCGACGAGCAGAAACTCAACGGCTCCGCCGAGCACGCCATGCACCAGGCCCGCGAGGCCCTGCGCGGCGCCGCCCGCGCCGCCGCGGCAAGCGGCCCGCCCGCCAACGGCAACGGGCACGCCCCCGCCGCCCGCTGCGCGAACGTCGCCGTCGAGGTGGTCGTCAAGCCGCTCGCCGGCGGCTGGGCTCGCCTCGAAACCGGCCGCGTCAACATGGCCATCAGCGACACCCTGCTCGCATCGCTCGCCAGCGTGCTGGGTGAGGGCAACGCCGAACTCGCCGGACCCGCCATCGAGATGGTCAAGGCCGAGCCCAAGCCGTGGGAACGCCGATCCGGCGGCTTCCAAGGGCGTAGTGGTGAATAGCGGCGGTGCGTGCCGCGGCTCTGGCACGCGCCCAAACGCGCGGGCTCGCGCCTCCGACAAAAACAGGACTGCCGACGGGCCCCGCTGGGGGGTCAAGGCCCGCCGGCATCCTTCACATTCATCACGCGGCCACCGTCGCCACAAACGTGCGGCGGGCACGCGCCATCTCACATCACCGGTTGCCGTGGGCCATCCACCGCCACATCCTCGGGGGCGGGGGGTTTGGCGTTCCCGCCACCGCCCTTGCCCTCAAGCCGCTCGTTCAGCCGCTCCAGCAACTCTTCAAGCCTGTCCAGCCGCCCCTCCAGCCCTTCCAGGCGGTTCTGCAGGCCCTCGCGCGGCATCACCAGCATCTGGCCGGGCGGCGCCGGGGGTGCCGGGGGTGCCGGAGCCCACGCCTGCCCGCGGCCAGCACGCTCGCGGTAACGCTCGGCCAACTCCCGGCCGCGCTCGGCGGCCTCGCGCCCGCGTGCGCTCAGTTCGCGGCCCATTTCGCCCTCCACTATGCCACGCTCCACGCCCTCGCGGATGGTTCGCTCAAACTCCTCCGGCACCATGCCCCGAAAGAGCGCGGTCGCGAAAGCACTGTCGCCCTCGCCGGCCAGGCTCATCTTCTTGCGGTCGTACGCCTCCAGCGTCACCGTGATGTCCTTCTTCTGACCCTTCTGGATCACCGAGAACACCACCGTCTCGCCGGGATTCTTCTTGGAGAGCGCCTTGCGCACCGCCCGCTCGCCCGCGGGGGTCTTCCCGTCGATCGCCACGATCAAATCGCCGCGCTTCAGGCCGGCCTTGTCTGCGGGCAGGTCCTTGGTCGCAAAGCCGATCATCGTCGCGTCCGAAGCCTCCAGGCCGAAGTGCTCGGCCAGCACATCGTCCGGCTCCGTCATGGTCACGCCGATCATCACCTTGGGGGCCTCGCCGATCCCGATCGCCCCCACGCGCGCCGGGCCGCTCGGCCCCTCGCCGCCGCCAATCGCGTGAACGTTGCGGCGCACCCTTGCCAGTTCCTTGCCCGAGTCGTCGTTCAGGTAGAAGAACTCTTCGTCCTTCTTGATGTTCTTCGGGTCGATCGCCTTCCCATCCACGCTCGCCTCGACGATCTCGCCGCCCCTGAGCGTGGCCTTGGTGGTCTTGCCGTCCTCCGAGATCACCAGCCTGACCGTGCTCTTGTCGTCGTCCTGGCCCGATGTTGTGGCGATGGCCGTAACGCTCTGCGCCACCGCGGGCGCGGCCAGCAGACCGCCGCAGGCCAGCAGAAGAAGAATCGTGCGGTTGGTGTTCATGGTGTCGTCCTTTGGCTTCGTTCGGCCCGTGGCCACATGGCCGCGGGCAAGGTGATCCCCAGAGACTCTTGTTCCATCCGTTCGTTCACATCGCCGGGCCGCCCGGCCTGCCCGCCACGGCGGGCGCTCCCGCCGGAATCAACATCGTGCGCCCGTCTTCCTTCACGCCGAGTTTGTACAAATCCTCGGGCCCCACCACCGCGCGCTCCAGCACCTGCCGCAGATACAGCACCTCGTACCCCTTGCCATCATCCGACGGGCGCGACTCCAGCACCACCCGCTCGGGCATCTCCGCCACCACACGCCCGGCCTTCCGGCCCAGGTCCAGGTACTCGTTCAGCGCGGCATCCGCCGTGCGCGCCGGCAGCCCCAGTGAAGCCACATTGCCGCTTCCCCAACCGCCCGCGCCGCCCAAAGGCGCGTACCACTGCGCGCCCCACCCCAGCGCCACCAGCGCGGCCACCAGCCACCCCAGCCCGATGCGCGCCAGCACCACCGGCCGCGCCGCCACATCCACCGTCAACGTCGGCAGGTCCACGCCGTCTGCCGCGGCCGCCACGGGCGCCATCGCCCGCTCGAGCGCCCGAGCCTCGCACGTCGCTTGCTCAAGGTCCGCCCACACGCCCGCGTCCTGCGCGGCCGCATCACGCAGGACCTTCCAATCCGCCGCGCCGGCGCGGGCATCAATGATCCGCGTAATCAGCACATCGCGGTCGATCTCTTCCAGCGGGCCCGTACCGGCTGACAACCGAGCGACCTGTCCGTTCCATGGGGCCATACATCACGCTCCCGGCCGCGCCCACGCGGGCAACGGCCATCTATCCGCCGTTCTACGAGATGCGCGCCGGAACTCTTTCCGTCGCACCCGCACGCTCCCCCGCCGCCGCCGTCGGCCCGCTCGCCTTCTCCCGCAACATCCGCCGCCCACGGGCGATTCGGGTTTCGATTGTGGTCTCAGGCAGGCCCAGAATCTCGCCGATCTGCCGGTAACTCAACCCCTTCACGGCCTTCAGCAGCAGCGGCTCGCGGTAGTCATCCGGCAGCGTCATCGCCAGCGCCATCACGCGCCCGGCCTCCTGATCGTGCGCCAACGCCGCGGCGGCATCGGCAACCCCGGAATCCACGCCCCCCACCCCGCGCCGGGGGTCGTCCGCATCTTCTCGCACCAGCCGCGGCCCCGCGGCCACCTTGCGCCCCGCCAGGCGGGCCATGTTCATGGCCACCATGCGCAGCCACCCCGGAAACGCCGCGGCATCCTGCACCGTGTGAACCTTGCCCAGAACGGCCAACGCGACCTCTTGCAACAGATCATCCGTGTCGGCACTGGCGGGTTTGTGCGCGATGATGACTGCCGCCACCCAGCGGCGGTGCTGCTCCCAGAGCGAACGCAACGCCACGCGATCGCCGGCCATGGCGGCCTCCACAAGGGCCCGACCGTCATGGCTCACCGGCGGATCGATCATGCGTTGTTCCGCGTACGTGCTACAAAGATGCGCTGCCGCGGCATCTCCGTCGGCTCGCGGCGATGTTCTTCTTTCTATCCTGTATGCCCGCGTGCGGTGCCGGTTCCCCCCGCGTTCCTTCCGTTTGGATGGTGTTTGTGCTCGAAGAGATCATCGATCGCCGCAACAAAGATGCCGTGATGGGCTTGGGTGAGCACCTGGACGAGTTGCGCACCCGCATCATCGTCGCGCTGCTGGGCCTCGTGCCCATCCTGCTGACGGCGCTGTACTTTGGGGATTGGCTGCTGGCCGCCATCCTCAAGCCTGCCTCTCAGGCCCTGCACGCGGGCGGGCAGGATGCCCGCATGCAAGCGACCGGCGCGCTCGAAACTTTCGGTGCCTATTTCTATGTGTCGTTCCTCGCCACGCTCATCGTGGGCGGGCCGTGGATCATCTTCAACCTGTGGAAGTTCGTCGCCCCCGGCCTCTACGCCAACGAACGCCGCTTCGCCTATGTGCTCGCACCCCTGAGCGCCCTGCTCTCCGCCGCGGGCGTGGCGATGATGTACTTCCTCGTCCTCCCCGTCATCCTCGCCTTCCTCATCGACTTCGGCAGCGGCCTGGGCACCGCGCCCGTCATCACCGCCCCGCTCCCCGCCGGCCTCACGCTCCCCGCCG
>CAZNEU010000042.1:0-6951 GCA_964571915.1 uncultured Phycisphaeraceae bacterium | reverse complement strand
AAAAAACGAACAGAGATGCCCATAAGCTCTATCGTATGGAAATGCGGTCATTGATCAGCAGGGCAACGGAGGAGCAGCGGTACATAATCTATGACAAGGTGTGCGATGCGCTGGTGTTTGTGGATGCGCCGCTGGACCAGCGGCAGGCGCGTGTGGCGGCCGCGCGCGGGTGGAGCGCGGCGGAACTGCGGCGGCGCGAGAGCACGCAGATGCCGCTGGAGCGGAAGCGGGCACGGTCGGCGATCATCATCGGCAACACCGGCGGACCGGACGAACTGGCCGCGAGCGTGCGGCGCGTGCTGGACGGGGTGGCGCCGAAGGGCTCGTGAGGGCCGGCAAGGCGACCAGATCGGCCGCGCAGGCCCGCGGCGACACTGGCCTGGCACGCGGGGGGTGGCTATGCTCGTGGCGCCAGCGTCGATCGGGCTCGTCCCGATCAAGCGGGCTTCCCCCCTCTCTTCTGAAAAAATCGCCCTCCTCCGGGGTTGCTCTTCTGGGCATCGGTGCCGGTGATTGAGCGTTTGAGAGGCGGCGTCGGGCGACCGTCGACCGCGAGTGATCCAAGGGTTTATTGATCCGTCTTTTCCGTACACGCCGGTCGGACCCGCACACCGCTCGCCAACGCGAGATCGGTTGCCACGGGTGCCGCTCGCGCGCATGAATCGAGGAGTGTTCTTGTGACCGGCAGACCTTCCAGCGGCCCCTCAGAATCATCGCAGCAGTCGCGCCAGACCGAGGGCTTTGGCAACGGCCCGGGGGCGCCTTCGCCCGCGCCGTCCAACGGGGGCGGGTACACCGGCTACGGGGGCGGGGGCGGGAATCCCAATCCCAACCCGCCGGGCTTCGGACAGTTCGGGGGACGGCGCAAGAAGAAAAAGAAGCGCTTCGGGGGCGGTGGCTTCGGCCCCGGCGGGGGAGGCGGCGGGGGGAGCAGCAGCGTGGCGGTTTCGGGCGGCACGGTGGTGAGCAACGACGTGCGCGGCACGCCGGGGCTGGACGGTCTGCCCAGCGATGATGAACTGGAACGTGAGGCAGCGGAACTCGAGGCCATTGTGGCCAAGGCCGACAAGGACACGCTGAAGGAAGGCCTGACGATCTCGCAGTTGCAGAAGAAGGACATTGACGAACTGCACAAGATCGCCAAGAAGGAGGGTCTGGAGAACTACAACCAGATACCCAAGCAGGACCTGATCTTCAAGGTGCTCAAGACGCGGGCCGCCAAGCAAGGCCCGATGTTCGGCGACGGCACGCTGGAGGTGATGCAGGACGGCTTCGGCTTCCTGCGCTCGCCCGAGCAGAGTTACCTGGCCGGACCGGACGATATCTATGTGTCGCCCACGCAGATCCGTCGCTACGGCCTGCGCAAGGGGATGACCATCCGCGGGTTCATCCGGCCGCCCAAGGAGAGCGAGCGGTACTTTGCGCTGCTGCGGGTGGACGAGGTGAACGGCGGACGGCCCGACAAGGTGATGGACCGGAGCAACTTCGAGGACCTGACGCCGCTGCACCCGGAGCAGCGGTACATTCTTGAGACCACGCCCGACGAGATCGAGTGCCGGATCATCGACCTGGTGTCGCCGCTGGGCAAGGGTCAGCGGGCGCTGATTGTGGCACCGCCGCGCACGGGCAAGACGGTGCTTTTGCAGAAGATGACCAAGGCGATCAGCAAGAACTACCCGGAGACGCGGATCATTGTGCTGCTGGTGGACGAGCGACCGGAGGAGGTGACGGACTTCCGCCGCAACTCGGCCAAGGAGGTGGAGGTGGTGGCGAGCACGTTCGACGAGCAATCGAGCCGGCACGTGCAGGTGGCGGAGATGGTGATCGAGAAGGCCAAGCGGATGGTGGAGTTCGGGCAGGACGTGGTGATTCTGCTGGATTCGATCACGCGCTTGGCGCGGGCGTACAACAACGAGATGCCGCACTCGGGCAAGATCATGAGCGGCGGCATTGATTCGGGCGCGTTGCAGCGGCCCAAGAAGTTCTTCGGGGCGGCCCGCTCGATCGAGAACGGCGGCTCGCTCACGATCATCGGCACGGCCCTGGTGGACACGGGCTCGAAGATGGACGAGGTGATCTTCGAGGAGTTCAAGGGCACGGGCAACAGCGAACTGCACCTGGACCGCAAGTTGATGGAGAAGCGCATCTACCCCTGCATCGATATCCCCGCGTCGGGCACGCGTCGCGAGGAGTTGCTCCTGGACAAGAAGGAACTGGAACTGGTGCATCGCCTGCGCAAGGTGCTGAGCGACATGAACGTGGTGGAGGCGCTGGAACTGATCCGCACCCGCCTGACCAAGTTCAAGACGAACGCCGAGTTCCTGCTCTCGATGGCCCAGGGCTGAGGCCCGTGCCGCCCCCGCCCGCTCCTCCCCCGCCACCCCCATCACCATCCCGCCGCGGAGTTGCGTACGCGTGAGAAAGTCCAGCCTGCCCATGCTGGTGCTGCGAGTGGGGCTGGCCGGCGCCTGGGCAGGCCTGCTGGTGCTGGCCGGGTTGTGGGCGCTCAACCACGGGGCCGCGCGTTTCCCGGCTCTGGGCCGGCTGTGGCTGGTGGGCGGGCTGACGTGCCTGTTCATGGGTCAGTTCGTGTTCTGCGCGGCCGTGGCGGATAGGCTCTTCCCCCACGTTCACCCTCGTCTGCAAGCGGCGGTGGAGGTGGGCACGGGCGCCGGCTTTGTTTCGGGCCTGGTGGTGCTGGTCGCGCTCTTGCTTGGAGCCCTGCCTTGAGACGACTCTTTGTTCTCGGCGCCACAGCGGCCCTGCTCGCGTGGCCCGCGGCGCTCACCGGCGGCGCAGCCCAGCCGGCCCCCGCAGCGGCAACACCCGCGTCCAGCGCCTCGGACGTGTCGGACTATGTCGCCCGCGCGGTGGCGCGGACGGCCCTTGTCGATCTGCGTGTTACGCAACAACTGGGCGTTGCGGATTACCTCGCCGCGGCGGAGGTGCTGGAGATCGCCCGGGGCCTTGCCCCGGACGATCAGGAGATTCTGCGGTTTCTGATCGAGGCGGAGGTGCAGGCGGGCCGGACCGATCGCGTGGACCTGCTCACGCGCGAACTTTTGCGGCTGGACCCGGCGGACACGGTGGCGCAACTCAGCCTGATCTCGGCGCGGGTGCTGCGTCTGCAGTCGGCCGACGAGCGGCTGGGGGCTCTGGACACGCTGCTGGGCGCGCGTGGCGACGGACTGGACCCGTCGGTGCGCAGCCGCCTGGCGCTGGATGCCGCGCTGCTGCTGCGCGAGCGGGGTGATGCGACGGGGTTCGCGGCGCGGGTGCGGGAGGCGATCCGTCTGGACCCGACCAACCGCGACGCGGCCAGTTTGCTGGTGGCGCTGGTTCAGGCCGGCGATGATTCGCCCGCGTCGCGTCTGGAGGCCCTGATCGTGCTGCTGAACGCCGACCCGATCGACACGGAAACGCACGTGGCGATCGCGAACGAACTGGCGGCGGCCGGTGCGCTCAGGGCGGCGCTGCGTTTCTGCGACAACGCCGATGCGCTGAGCATGGCCTTCACCAAGGAGTTGACCGCCGGCGTGGCGGCCACGCGGGCGCTGGTGGAATGGAGGCTGGAAGGCCCGCGCAAGCCGCTGGCCCTGGTGGACACGCTGGTGGTGAAGCCCCGGCGCGACCTGCGGACGCTTCTTGACAGCCGCGTGAAGGCTGGCGAGGACATCTCCCGGTACGGCACGCCGGAGGACATCCGGCTGCCGCCGCAGGTGGAGCGCGTCTGGATCATGGCCGCGGCGGCGGACGGCGATGCACCGTTGCGCGACCTCGGGCTGGCGGACCATGACCGCACGATTGCGCTGGCGGAGCAGAACCTGTCCGATCCGCAGCGCCGCGCCAGTTTGGGCGAGGAGCAGGCGCGGGCGGAAGTGGAGGCGCTGCAGGCGGATGGTGCGTGGCTGCGGCTGCTGCTGGGTGAACAGGTGGAACGGGCCGAGGCGCTGCTGGCGACGCTGCGCGTGAGTGCGGGGGGCGAGGCCCTGCGGCGGCTGGACGCGTGGCTGGGCCTGCGCCGGGCGACACCCGAGACGCTGCCGGCGTTCGAGGAAGAACTGGAGCGGCTTGCACCCACCGATCCGCTGGCGGACCTGGGCGTGGGCGTGGCCATGGCGCTGCGCTCCGACAAGGCGGGGGCGGCCGAACGCTTTGCGCGGTGCGCGGTGCACCTGAGCGGGAGCATCGAGGGCGCGTTCGCGGAGGCGCAGTTCAAGGCCCTGACGGGCAAAGCCGCGCCTGTGCCGGCGGGGGCGGCGGAACTGGCGGCGATGGCATCGGGCGTGCCCCGGTGGATCGATGAGATCACGCGCGAGCCGCGCCGCTTCATGCAGTTGACGGCCGCGCTCACGGTGGAGAGCATCCGGCCGACGGACCGGGTGGGCCTGCGTGTGCGGCTGCGGAACACGTCGCCGATCCCGCTGGCGCTGGGAAGCGAGAAGACGCTGAACAGCCGGCTGCTGCTCTCGCCGCAGACGGATGTCGGCAGCCGCCCCGTGCGGGCGGGGCTTGCGGAGATCGCGAGTCTGGAGCGTCGCTTCCGGCTCCTGCCGCGTGAGGAACTGGTGGTGACGCTCTGGCCGGATGCGGGGTACAGCCCGTGGTTCACGGAGTTGCTGGCGGGCGAACTCATCCGCCAGCGCTGGCGTGTGGTGCAGGGCTTCCGTCTCAGCCCGGGCGGCGCGCCCGATGCCGGGCCGATGTCGCTGAGCACCGAGACGGGCGGGCTGGTACGGCGACCGTTCAGCGATGCGGGGGCGGAACTCTCCACGCTGGTCAACCGTCTGGCGGGTGCGCACGGCCCGGTGCTGATCGACACGCTGGGCGCCCTGCGCTGGCGACTGCTGCGCGATGAGCAGACGCTGGGCATCATGACCCCGGGCGACGCGAAGGCCGTGGTCGAGGGGCTCGTGGCCCGCTACACCGGCGCGGATGCGCTCGAGCGGCTTCTGATGCTGGCCCACCTGCCCAACGGCGTGTTCATCCGGCGACTGGCCGCGTTCGATGCCGCGGTGGCCGGCATGGAGGAACCCGATGAGCGCGTGGGCGTGTTCAAGGCGATTTCGCGGGGAGCGGAGCCGGACGATGCGGTGCTCACGGCCGCGGCCAACTCTCCGCACGCGCGCGTGCGTGAAGCCGCGGCCAACATGACCCGTCGGCTGGTGCCGCAGGTGAAGACGTACTCGCGCACGGGCTCGGGCGCCCCGCCGCCGCAAACCGAGGGCGCAGGGGTGGAGTCGGGCGCGGCGAACGCCACCGAGGCACGGTCGCCCGGCCCCGGCGCGCCCGCCGGCACCCCCGGGCCCGACGCGGGCACGCCAACGCCGGCGGAGCCTCCCCCGGCCAACCCGGCTCCGCCCGCACAGCCCCCAGCCCCGCCCAAGGGTCGCTGACGTGCCGCACCCCACGGGCGAGCGTGCGCGGCTGATGACCACTCACCGACGGGCGGTGGGCGCAGCGCTGTACACGCTGGGCGTGCTGCTGCTGGGCGGCGCGCTGGTGTGGATGTGGCGCGACGGAGCGGTGTTGGGCGGCGCGTGGGCGCACGCAAAGGACGCGCCGGGGTGGATGGTGGGCGGGTTGCTGGTGCTGCCGGTGCTGAGTTGGGGCTGCACCACGGCGCTCTTTCTGGTGCTGACGCGGCGGTACGGGCGCGTGGGCACGCGGGAGATGGGTGCCCTGATCGGCGCGGCGTGGCTGCTGAACTACCTGCCCCTGCGGCCGGGCATGGTGGGGCGTGTGGCCTATCACAAGGCGGTGAACGGCATCCGGGTGCGCGATTCTGCGGGCGTGGTGGTGCAGGCCGTCGCGTGTACGGCGGTGGCCGCGGTCATGCTGGCGGCGACGGCGGGCGTGATGGGGGCGAGCGTGTGGGTGCTGGGCGTTCCTCTGGTGGTGGTCGTGGGGGGCGTGCTGGGGGTTCGGTGGCGATGGGTGAACCGATGGACACCCTACGAGCCGCCGTGGGCCACGCGCCTGCTGTGGGCCGTCGGCATCCGCTATGTGGACATGACGATCTGGGCGGCGCGATACTGGCTGGCGTTTGGCGTGATCGGCGCACCGTTGCGTTTCGATCAGGCCGCGCTGGTGGCGGCGGTGGCGCAGGTGGCGATGCTTGCGCCCATTGCGCTGGGTGTGCGCGAGTGGGTGGTGGGGCTCTTTTCGGCGGTGACCGTGGTGGGTCTGGCGGCCGATGTGCTCAACCGGGCCGCCGAGATTCTGGGGGCGATTCCTGTGGGTCTGCTCTCGCTGGCGTGGCTGGCCCGGCAGGCCCGCGGGCGGGCCGGGACGTTGGGGGGGGGCGGGGCGGGCGGGGGCGCGCGGGCCACGTCCCAGAATGCCCCCGGTTCCCGCCCCGCTGTCGGCCCGCCAAAAGGGTGAAACAAGCCGATCGCCGGCCGAACCGATGCAACCAACGGGCGGGTTCGTGCGCACTCATACGGGGCGCAGGCTCCGTCCGGGGGCGGTCGATGATCAACAAGATCGAACAGGACCACAGCCGATTCAGGCAGATCGTGAAGGGGCGGATCCGCAAGGACCTGCGCAAGTTCATCGCGCGGGGCGAGATGATCGGGCGTGAGGGCAAGCGGTTTGTCTCCATCCCGGTTCACGATATTGACATTCCCACGTTCCGCTACGGCGACAACTCGGGCGGTGTGGGCATGGGCGAGGGGCAGGAGGGGGAGAGCGTGGGCGGGAGCAAGGGTGGCGAGGGGCAGGGTGAGCACATCCTGGAAGTGAACGTGGGCCTGGACGAGCTGGCGGACATCCTCGCGGAAGAACTGAAACTGCCGCGCATCGAGCCCAGGGGCGAGCACAAACTCACGACGATCCGCGACAAGTACACGGGCGTGCGGCCGGTGGGGCCGGCCTCGCTGCGGCACTTCAAGCGGACGTACCGGCAGGCCCTGAAGCGGCAGGTGACGCTGGGGACATATGACCCGGACA
>CAZNEU010000041.1:0-3868 GCA_964571915.1 uncultured Phycisphaeraceae bacterium | reverse complement strand
ACCTCGTTGCCTAAGGAGTCAAACGCCAAGATGGTCTTGCGGATCGACTCCCCGTCCGCCGCGGCAACCTTGGTGGCGGCGATCGGGGTCGCCGGCGTGAGCGCGGCCCCCGCCGCGTCAAGGTGGCGAAGGTTCGCGGTGGAAAAACGCAGGTCGTTGCTTGTGCCGGTGTTCCCCACGATCGTGATGACACCGGTCGCCGGGTTCAGGCTCACCCCCGGCGCAAAGCCCGCAGGGTCGGCCGGCGCGGCGGTGTTGATCCCCAGCGTGTCGCGGATGAAGTTCATCAGGTCCTGCACCGTGGTCGTCGCCGCCACCACGAGGGAAGTGTCGGGGATCGTCTTGCCGCCCTTTTCCGCCTTGAAAATCTGAATCTGCTCGCCCGGCGCATACAGCGCCTGGCTGCCCGCCGCGCTGGGGTCATCCACCGCCGACAGCAGTGTGCCCGCCGCCACAAACGCGCCCGTCGTGTCGGTCAGGGCCGCCAGCGTGGTGCGTGAGCCCTGCGTGGGCACGCTCCCGCCCGCGTTCAGGTTGCCGTCCAGCCGTATGGCCGTGGTCGCCTCCGCCAGGCGCAACTGCCCCACCGGAATGTTCAGCGGCCTGAGCGTGCCGCCCACGATGTTGAAGTTGTTGTCCACCCCGTACCCCAGCAGCCGCTCGCCCGTCGCCGTGGTCAGGTCGTTCAGCGCGTTCTGGCGGAACGCGCCCGCCCGCGTAAAAAACCGGTTGGTGCCCGCCTGATCTCGCGACACCACAAAGAACCCTTCCCCCTCAATCGCCAGGTCGCGGGCGTCGCCCGTGTTGGAGAGCGAGCCGCTGTTGAAGTTGCGTTGCGTGCCCGCCACCGCCACGCCCAGCCCGATCTGGGCCGGGTTGCTCCCGCCGTCGCTGTCGCCCGGCACACCGCCCAGGCTCAGGTTGCGGCTGAACTGACTGGCGAAGAGCAGCCGGTTGCTCTTGAACGCCGTGGTGTTCACGTTGGCGATGTTGTTGCCGATCACGTCCAGACTCCGCGCGCTCGCGTTGAGCCCGGAAAGCCCCGTGAACAGTGCCGTTGTTGATGCCATTGGAAAGTCCCCGTTATCCGCCGCTCACGGCCGTCGATCCCTGCATCCCCGCCCGCGTCAGGCTCCGCCCGTGCCCGGCCGGTCCCACACCCGGTCCAGCATGCGCAAAAGCACATCGGCCGTGCTGGTTCGCGCCGGCGCCACGGCCGCCTGCCCCGCGCCCTCCGCCGGCGTGCCTCCAGCGATCTCCGCATCCGCGGGCGCTGCCGACACCACCCCGTCAATGTCCCCCGCCGCCCCCGCCTTGCCCGGGTCCACGCTCGCCAGCACCGTCCGCTCCCCCACATCCAGCACCAGCGCCTTGCCGTCGATCAGCACCAGCGCACGATCAAACCCCTGGCTCTCCGCCACATCCGCCGCCGCGCTCAGCCGCGCCGCCCGCGACGCATCCAGTTCCACGTCCACACCGGCTCCAATCAGCACATCCCGCCCGCTCTCACCCTCTCCCGCCGCGGCCTTGCGCAGGAGCGCGGCAAAGTCCACGCCGCCCGGCAGGCTCGCCTCGCCCGCGCCCGCCGCGTGTACGGACCTGCCCGCCGCCAGGCCGGCGAGTTTCAACAGCAGTTGGGTCGGTTCGATCGCCACCGGTGAAGGCCCCGCTCGCTCGGGTCTGTGCAACCGGCCTCCGGCCGTCGGCCCCGCGCGGGTCTCCGCCCACGCACACTCCGCATCAACTCTCCATCACTCCTCCGGCGTTGCCGGCACCGAGGGCGGCGCGGGCACCGGCAGCGGCGGGTTCGCCGCGGGCGGCGGCGGTGTCGTGGCGGGCGGCGGCGGCGCCGCGCCCAGAATCTCCGTGATCCCCGAGAACTTCACCCTGTTGCCGTCCGCCAGCGTGAGCACCGGGCCGTCCTTCGTCTGGCTGATGGCCCGCACCACGCCCGACACCGCGTTGAAGTCCACCGACGTGCCCCGCACGAACGCCCCCAGCAGGCCGCCCGCGGTGGAGAGTTGGTTCTGCGAAACCAGTTCCTTCAACCGGCTCTGCATGTCCAGGTCCGACTGGATCGACCGGATGTTCGCCAGTTGCGACACCAACTGGTTGCTGTCGTTGGGCTTGAGCGGGTCCTGCTTGCTCAACTCCGCGAAGATGATCTTCACGAACTGCTCGCTCGAGAGCGAACTGAACGCATCCACCCTCGTAGACGCCCCGCTCGTTCCACCAAGCGTTGATATCGATCCGCTGATCTGGCTCATGGTTCACACTCCCGCGGCACTACGCCCACGCATCCACGCGCACTCGCACCAGCCCGGCATCTGCGCCCGGCTCCAGCCACACACCGCCCCCGCCCGCCCCGGCCTCCTGCCCGAGCGTGCCATCAAACACTTCCGCGCCCGCCGCGCTCCGCGCGGCACCCTCATTCGTCGCTCCGGCGGCACCGGCCGATCCCCGCTCCCCCGCCGCGCCGTTGTGGCCTCCGCCACTTTCCGCGCCCGTGCCGGCAACCTGCCCTCCCGACACCGGCACATCGCGCCCTTCAGGCCCGCGCTGCTCGGGCGGCTCCACCGCCACGGCCAGCACATCCAGGCCCCGCGCTTCCAGCGAAGCGCGCAAACCCGGCAACGTCTGCTCCAGCAAGCCCCGTGCCTTCTCATCCGCCACGCGAAACCGAACAGACACCTCGCCCCGCTCCCAGTCCAACTGCACGCGCACCTGCCCCAGCGCCCCCGGCTGCAATCGCAACAACACGCTGCCCCCGCGCTGCGCCATCACCGCCGCCACCCCGCGTGAAACCTGCGCTTCCACGCGCCCCGCATCGGCCTGCCCCGCGCCACCATCGCCCCCCGCAAGGCCCAACCCCACGCCCGTCTGCGATCCACGTCCTGCCGTTCCTCCTCCGCCCGCTCCACCCCCGGATCGTTGCACCCCCGCAACCACTGCCGCGCCGCTCCCCGGCCCTGCTGCGTGCTCCGCCCCCGGCGCGCCCGTTGCCACAGGTGCCGGACCGCCCGGCGGCACCGCCGCAGACACCGCCGCGGGCGCAGCCCGATCGGCCGTGGCCCGTTCACCATCGGCTCGAACACCCGCCTCATCACCCGCGCCCGCCGCGCCCTCGGCCCGCCGCTCCGGCGCGGCGTTCGTGGCCACGCTCGGCACACCGGCATCGCCCTCCACCACGCGGCTGTTCACACGCGCTGCCACGGCTCCATCGCCGCCACTCGCATCCAACGCGCCCTCACCAGCATCCGTGCCCGCCGCGGGTCCGCCCGGTAGCCGCGCCCCCGCCCCCGCGCCCGCACCGCCCGGCACGGCGGCACCACCGCCCAGGTTCTTCACCGCCTTCAGAATGACACGCTGATCGGCCTCCAGCAGCAACCTGTTCACGACCGCGATGGTGAGCGGAACAAGCACCGCCGCGGCCGCTTCCCCCCCGAGGCCATCCAGCGCTTCGCCCTGTGCCGCGCCCGTGGTGATGTTATCTGTGCCGGCGCCATCGGCCGGGCCCGGTTCCTTTTCCGATGCCGCGCCCTTCGCGCCCAGCCGGTCCTCCAGCCCATCCGCGAACCGCCCCTTGGCCTTCGTGGCCTCGCTCGCGTCCGGCCGCTCAGCACGGCGCGCCACCTCGCGCGGCGAGCGAGCGCCCTTCACGCTCCGCGGCGTCGCGGCAAGGTCGGCGGTGGCGGTGAGTGTGGAACTGGTCATTTCCCGCCGGCGGCGAGCGGGGCCTGGTCCGAGGCCGCGGCACCCATGCCACCGCCCTCGCTCAGCCCGCGCCGGCGGAGTTGTTCAAGCAACTCCGCTGCCACCTTCGGGTCGTCCTTCACCCACTCCGCCAGAACCTTCCCGCGCGTCCGGT
>CAZNEU010000040.1:0-7427 GCA_964571915.1 uncultured Phycisphaeraceae bacterium | reverse complement strand
ATGTTGAGGCGCAGGTTGATCACGTTGCCGCAGACGTGCGAGGGGCTGACCGAGACCACGAACGGGGTGGTGTTGAACCCCGTGCCGCCGCCCGCCGAAAGGTTCGGATACGCCGAACTGCCGCCCACGATGCTGGCCGTGCCGGTCAGGGAGGTCAGCGTCGCCGTCACGCCCGTCGCGGCAATCGTGCCGCCGTTCTGCACGCCCACGCTCACCTGAATCGAGTTCTCGCCCGAGTCGATCCGCGTGTTGCCGTTGTTGTTGCCGGTGCCGAAGGGGTCGGTGGCGGCGTTGCTGCCGCTGCCGCCGAGCACCACGCCGGTGATGGGCGGGCCGATGGTGAGCACGCCGTTGCTCACGTCAAAGAAGATGTTGCCGACGGCCCTCACCATGATCCGGCCGGTGGCGGTCTGGTTGTTGGGAACCGTCACGTTGGCCGAGCCGGTGTTGGGCACGCTCGCGGCCAGCGTGATGGGGAACGTGACACCCCCGTCGGTCGAGAGCAGGATCGCCACGTTGGCGGTGTTCACGCCGTTGGCCGTGGTGCCGGCCACACTCCACGCCACGGTCTGCACCTGCCCCACGTTCCAGGTGGTGGCGGAGTTCTGGCTGGTGATGGCGAACGGGCCGGCCACGCCGTTGACCACGTGGGTTACGTCGGCGGAGGCCACGCCGCCGCCGCCTGCGCGGTTGTCGCGGGCCGTTACGCGCCAGTTGAACGCCGCGCGCGCGACCGCGGGGAGTTTCTCTTTGTTGTCAACGGTGCCGGCGACCACGGTGCTGAGTTTGGGCACGGTGCGTGTGGGGCTGGCGGCAGGGTTGAGCGAACGGATGAGCGGGCTGGTGCCGTTGTCGGCCGCGGTCAGGGCCTGGGCCGCGCCCAGGTCGCGCTCTTCCCAGCAGTAGGTGAGGGCATCGCCGTCGGGGCCGCTGCCCGTGGCGGTGAGCATGAAGGGCGTGCCCTTGGGGATGGTGAACGCCGCGCCGGCGTTCACGGTGGGCGCGTTGTTGCCGGTGGCCGTCTCCGTGTCGCACCCGCTGCCGCCGCCGCTCTGCGTGTAGGCGTTGATCTCCTGGATGGAGATGAAGGAGAAGTAGGCGTCGGAGTTGGGCTGAAGGTCATCGGCCGAGCAGATGCCCGCGTAGGCCATGACGGTGGACCCCGAGCCGATCTCGTAGGCCGTGCCGCCGTTGCGGTTGCCGCCGGCGCAGTTGCCGCCGGTGCCGTTGAAGGTGTGGTTGCCGCCGAACTGGTGGCCGATCTCGTGCGCGACAAAGTCGATCCAGAAGGCATCGCCCGTGGGGCTGGGCCCGCCGGTAACGCCGCGGGCCTTGTTGCCCGCGGTACACACCACGCCCAGGCCGGCAACACCGCCGCCGCCGGTGGAGAAGACGTGCCCGATGTCGTAGTTGGCCGTGCCGATCACCGCGTCGATGTTGGTCTGGTTCTGGCCCAGCATGGTGGAGCCGTTGCCGTTGGTGTACGGGTCGGTGGCGCTGTTGGTGTACACGAGCAGGTTGTTGTTGGCCACCAGCGTCATGCGGATGCCCAGTTCCACCTCGTACACGCCCGTTACGCGGTTCATCGCTGTAACGATCGCGGCCTGCCCCAGCGCCACCGTGCCCCCGAAGAAGGCCGTGTACTCGCCCGTGGCCGCCACCGCCGTGTCGTAGCGGCGCAGCGTCGGCCCGCTGGCCAGGAAGCCCTGCTGCGTGGTCGGATCGTCCAGGAACGGGGCCGCCTCCTGGGGCGGTGCCACCGTCTCGCACACAAAGCGGTGCGGCTGCACCAGGTCGCGCTTGTAGTACGCGGCGTAGTCATCGGTGTTGCCGCGGCTGAAGGGGTCGATGTACCACGAGCCTTGCGGCGAGAGCACCTGGGCGTGGAATCCCAGGGGCGTCACGTCCATGCGCAGCGTGGCCGCGGGGTCGTCCAGCCCTTGCCCGACATAGGTCTTGATCTCGGGGAAGAGGGCCTCGAGTTCGGGCGCCATGATTGACGACTCGTAGACCTGGAAGGCCTGAAAGCCGCCGTTGGGGTCGGGTATCTGAATGATCGTGGGCGGAACCGGCATGGGCGGGGCCGCCTCGAGCCCCTCGGGCAGGGGGGCCGGCTCGCGGAGGATGCCCGCGAACGCCTGCCGCAACATGGGCAGGTTCGTGCGCACGGCGCGATAGGCCTTGGGACGCACCCACCCGGGCTGGGCATGCACGTCGGCGGGAAAATCCTGCAAACTCAGCCACGCGCCCCCGGCCTGGCCCTGCGCCCGCGCCACCTGCGGCAGGCACACCCAAGCCACCACACCCGCGGCCACGAAGGCCACAGACGACCACAGCGAGCGTCGTTGCATGCGTATCCCTTTGAGCGAAAAACCCCAGGCCCGCCACGGTCGCGGTGCCGCCTTGATCCCCAATGTCGTCGGCCCGGTCGAGCGACCAAGCCCCACCGGATCAGGATACCTCAGGACGGGTGGGCCGCACGCCGGAATGGGACAACGCCGCCAGAAGGGCACGAAATCCCCCGAATCGGGGATGACCGATCCGGCCCGGACTCCCTCGCGCGTGCCCCGCGTCAGCACGCCCCGGCGTAGTACGAAGTGATGAAATCGCCCAGGTTGTCGGGGAAGGGCGGGTCGCACTGGCCGGTGCCGCCGGGCACAAACCCGGCCTTGTAGCCCTGGTCGTAGGGCGGTGCGTTGGCAGGGCAGGCAACGGCGTAGCCGCCCGGGCCGGGGATAAGCGGCACCGTGTAGTAGTCGGTGATGAAGTCGCCCAGATCGTCAGGATTCACCGACCCATCGGTGTTGTAATCCAGCGTGCATGTCGGCTGGGCGACCACGGTGAACACCCCCACGCCCGAGCCGACCGAGCCGCTGCTGGAGACGGTGATATCCCGCGGGCCGGGTGCCGCGCCGGCGTCGATCACCAGCGAGAGGCCGGTGAGTTGCGTGCCCAGCGTGTTGGAGACGGGCGTGCCCATCACCGCCACGCCCGAGCCCGACACCACCACCTGCGAGGCCGCGGCCACGGTCTTGAAGTTGTTGCCGGTGAGTGTGATGGGCACCGTGGTGGCCACATCTCCCGAGTTGGGCGAGGCCCCGGCCACGCTGGTGATGCCGCCGAACACCGTCACCATGATGGTGTCGGTGTCGGTGCTCATGGTGTTGTCGGTCGCCATGAGGGCGACGGGGTAGACGCCCGAAGATGTGTACTGGCGCGACGTGTTGCCGACGTTGGCGACCTCGAACACGCCGTCGCCGTCGAGGTCCCAGTCGTAGCGCGTGATGCTCCCGCCGGTCTCGTTGGCGCGCGAGTTCAGGCTGCCCATGAACCAGCAGTTGGTGTTCGCCGCGCAGCGCTTGTTCACGCCCGCGATGGCCTGGGGCGGGGCCTTGGAGGTGCCCACGCGGATGAGCAGGTCGTAGGTCTGCACGGTCAGGTTGGCCGCGGCACCGTCGGACTGCTGGCGCACGCGGATGGTGTAAGTGCCCGCGGCCAGCGTCTGCGTGAGCGTCTCGGCCAGGCCGATGGCGTTGTTGGACGTGAACAACGTCGCCACGCCCGCGGCATCGCGGATGTTGAGTTCCAGGTTGCCCGCCTGCAAGGCGTTCACGGCCACGATGCCCGAGCCGTTGCAGTCGGTGGTCTGCGAGCCGATGTTCTGCGTAACGCCCGTGGGGGTGATCTGCACCGTCACGGTCTGGCTCGAAGAGAGCGTGAACTTGAACCAGTCGAGACTCGACTGATTGAAGCCGCTGGCGCCGTTGGTGGAGAGGTCCTTCTCGATGATCGAGCGCACGGCGGGCGCGGTGAGGTCGCCGAAGTTCACGGCGTTGGCCGCGGAGTTGTTGCCGGCGAAGCGGTCGCCGTAGTTGCGCTGGGCCCCGCGGATGTCGTCGCGGTTCATCATGGGCATCACGTCGTTGATGAAGATGAACGGCTCCATGAGTTTGGTCTGCTCGCACGGCACCGTGTGGAAGAAGCCCGTGCCGTGCCCGTGCTCGTGCGCCACCACGTTGCGGAGCGTGAGGAAGGTGCTGAAGGTGTTGCGCAGGGTGCCCCCGCTGGCCAGGGCGTTGGTGTTGATGACCATGTCGCCGCCGCTGGACGGGAAGTTGTTGTACGCCAGCACGCTGGAACTGCTCAGCGGTATGCCCCCGACGCGGATGTCGCCGATCCCCGCGAAACGCGTCGCGTCGGTGAAGTAGGCCGTCCCGTCGTCGGCCACCTCGTCGTAGCGCAGGCCGCTGTTGCGCCTGAAGTTCGCAAACGCGGCCCGGATCAACTCCTTGGCGCGGTCCAGATTGCCGGCTCCGTAGAGCGGTTCGAGCGCGGCGTTCAGCGCATTCGGGCCGTCGGCAAACGTGCCGTCCGTGCCCCAGTTCACGCCGTCGGCCGGAAAACTGTACGTGAGACGGGCCGAAACCGCGCGCAGCGAGGTGCTCAGCGCCACGTCATTCGCCCACACCGAACTGGTGCTGAAAAACTCCAGCATCGGGTCCATCCATTGGTCGCCCGTCGGCGGGCGGGCCTGGAACACATTCACCACCTCGTCCCACTCCTCGGGTGTTTGCGGGTACTTGAAGCACATCGCGCTCGCGTGCAGCCAGCGGTGAAAATCCTCGGGCCGGTCCTCCATCCCCGGCAGGGGCGCATTCCGCTTGATCGCGGCCAGGGCCTCCGCGGGCAAACCCGCCGCGCCCGCCGCGCGCAGCATGGCCCCCCGAGCCAACGGCACCCCGGCCGCCGCTGGCGCGGCCACGGCCAAGCCCGCGAACATGGAGAGCACCAGCCCGGCCGCGCACGTCTGCTTCGTCATCGAACCCCTCCGAGAGCATCACCCCGGCCGCGCCTCTGGGTGGCAAAACGACCGCCCAGGCCCGCGATCCCATACGCACCAACAGCCCCCGCGGCCTCACGCACCCGCCCGGCCCACCATGCTCAAGGCTACACACCAATGTCGGTCCGGCAACACGAACCTTGCACGAACATCGTTCTCGGACCGGATTCCGTCGCCCGGCCAGCCATTCACCCCCCGATCTTGACACACACGCCCCACCCTGTAACCTTTGTGGCGCTCCGGCCCTCCTCTCCCACCCCCCGCCCCAACCCCCCGCAAGGAACACACCATGCCCGTGTACGTTGACGGTTTCCTGTTGCCCGTCCCCAAGAAGAACCTCGCCGCCTACAAGCGCATGGCCGCCCTCGGGGCCAAGATATGGATGGATCATGGTGCGCTCGAGTACCGCGAGTGCGTGGGCGACGATCTGGCCATCAGGGGCATGCTCGGGTTCCCCAAAGTGATCAAGTCCAAGCCCGGCGAGACCGTGATGTTCTCCTACATCATGTACAAGTCGCGCGCCCACCGCGACCGCATCAACGCCAAGGTGATGAAGGACCCGCGCATCGCCAAGATGTGCGGCAAGTCCATGCCCTTTGACTGCAAGCGCATGGCCATGGGCGGCTTCACCACGCTCGTGAGCGGGTGAGACGGTCCCCGCCGTACCCTCACCCACCGATGCCCGCCCCGCGCTGCTACATCACGACGCCGATCTACTACGTCAACGATCGGCCCCACATCGGCCACTGCTACACCACCCTCGTGGCCGATGTCGCCGTGCGCTTCCAGCGCCTCATGGGCAAGGACGTCTTCTTCCTCACCGGCACCGATGAGCACGCCGACAAGGTGGTCGCCAGCGGGGCCGAGCACGGCATGACGCCCATCCAGTGGGCCGACCGCAACGCCGCCGAGTATGTGAAAGCCTACGCCCTGATGGGCTTCACGCATGATGACTTCATCCGCACCACGCAGGAGCGCCACAAGAGCAAGGTGGTCGAGTACATCCGCAAACTCCAGGCCGCGGGCGATATCTACAAGGGCGACTACACCGGCTGGTACGACACCAGCCAGGACGAGTACCTGACCGAGACGGTGGCGAAAGAGAGCAACTACAAGTCGCCCGTCACGGGCAAGCCCCTTGCGCAGCGCACGGAGCAGAACTACTTCTTCCGCCTCTCGAAGTACGAGGCCCGCCTCAAGGCCCACATCGACGCGAACCCGCTCTTCATCCAGCCCGACGCCCGCAAGAACGAGGTGCTGGGTCGCCTGCGCGACGGCCTGCTCGACGTGCCCGTGAGCCGCGCCATCACCGCCGAGGCCGCGAGCCAGTGGGGCATCCGCATGCCCGACGACCCGGCCCACCGCGTGTATGTGTGGATCGACGCCCTCTTCAACTACCTCTCCGCCATCGACACGCCCGAGCGCCGCGCGTATTGGCCCCCCACCGTTCACGCCATGGCCAAAGACATCCTCTGGTTCCACGCCGTGATCTGGCCGTGCATGCTCATGGCCCTGGATGAGCCCCTGCCGCGCCTGGTGTACGCCCACGCCTACTGGGTGCGCGACGGCCGCAAGATGAGCAAGAGCCTGGGCAACTTCATCGATATCGACGTGCTCGAGGCGTACATCACCCGCTACTCACGCGACGCGGTGCGCTACTACCTGCTCACGCAGGGCCCGATGGGCGCCAACGACGCCGACTTCAGCCACGAGAAGTTCGTGGAGGTGTTCAACGCCGACCTGGCCAACGGCATCGGCAACGCCACCAGCCGCGTGGGCAACATGATCGCCAAGTACTTTGACGGTGCCTGCCCGGATGCCCAGAGCAACCGGGGCGAGGCGGGGCACGACTGGCCGAGCATCATCGCCGAGCACGTGGAGCGGGCCATCGCCAGGGCCGACGCGTTCGACCTGACCGGCGCCCTCGCCGAGGGCGTGAACCTGGCCAAGCGTGTGGACGGGTACATCAACGCGACCGAGCCCTTCAAACTCGCCAAAACGCTGGCTCCCCTCCCCCCGGGAGGGGCCGGGGGAGGGCTCGATCCGGCCCGCGACCGCCTCGGGGCCATCCTCTATCACTGTGCCGAGGCCCTTCGCGCGGCCACCCTCCTGCTCTCCCCCGCGATTCCCGACGCCGCCGCGGCGGTCTTTCGCAACTGGAACTGCCAACCTGTCGAGGCGGGTGCCGGCCACACGCTGGCGCAGGCCGCGAAGTACGGCGGCGAGCATTCGCTCGTGCCGGGCACCGCGATGGTGAAGGGCGAAGCGCTCTTCATGCGAGCGGACCCGGCGGAGACGGCGCCGGTGGCAAAGACGGGTCTATAGAATGGGGCGTGGAAAGCGTCCCCGTCAACAGCCCGCTTGCGCCGCTGGTCTCGATCGACCCTGATCGCCTCCACGGCGAGCCCGTCTTCCGCGGCACGCGCGTGCCCATCCGCACGCTGTTTGACTACCTGGCCCGTGGCCACGCGCTCGCCGAGTTCCTCGATCACTTCGAGGGCGTGACGGCTGAACAAGCGGTGGGCGTGATGACCCTGGCAGCGCAGGGCCTTCTCGACCGGCTCGGACCCGCGAGGGCGGCGTGAGG
>CAZNEU010000039.1:0-8208 GCA_964571915.1 uncultured Phycisphaeraceae bacterium | reverse complement strand
CGGGCGCTGAAACTGCCGACGACGAGCGTTGGTGGGGGGGCCGGGGGTGCGGGTGGTGGTGCGGGCGCGGCGATCGAGAAGGCGGTGTCGTTGGAGAACAGGTGCAAAGACCACGGCGGCTGCCCCTTGTTCACGCTTCGCCTCATCCGCGGCGTGAAGATCGGGCCCAGCCCGAAGTGGCTGGTGGCGCGGCTGGCGGCCGTGGGCCAGCGCACCATCAACAACGTGGTGGACGCGACCAACTGCGTGCTGCTTGAGTTGGGCAACCCCAGCCATGTGTTTGACGTGAACACGATTGCACCGGGCGCGGGTGGGGGGCCGGATGGGCGGCGGGCGATGATCGTGCGCCAGGCGGCCAAGGGTGAGAAACTCGCGCTGCTGGACGGCAAGACGGTTGAACTCCGCGAGAGCGACATGGTGGTGGCCGATGCCCGCGCGGCCTCATCGCTGGCGGGCATCATGGGTGGCAGCGCCTCGGGCGTCAGCGAGCGGACCACGGATGTGCTGGTGGAGATGGCGACGTGGTCTCCCGGCATGGTGCGCAAGACGGCACGGCGGCTGGGCCTGCGCACCGATGCGAGCCACCGCTACGAGCGGTTGGTGGATGCGCGGACGATCGGCCCCGCGATGGAGCGCCTGGTGGGCCTGATCGTGGAAATCGCGGGCGGCGCGGCCGCGCCGGGCACTCTCAGCGCAGGTGCGGCGGTGGTGCCGCCCGCGCGAATCGTGTTTCGACCGCAACGCTGCCGCGCGGTGTTGGTCGGTGGGGGGGGCGGGGCGAGCGAGCGTGCGTTTGACGATGCGGGCATGGAAGGTGCGCTGGCAGCGCAGGGAGTGAACGTCGAGAGAACGGCTGGCGTGTGGGCGTGTACGCCCACCGACCACCGGCCCGACCTGAAGATTGAAGAAGACCTGATCGAGGAGGTGGCGAGGACGATCGGTCTGGACAAGTTGCCGGTGGCGGAGCGGATGAGCGTGCGTGTGCAGCCGCCGCAGAACACGGAGCGGGCCAGCCGCGAGTTGTGCCGCGTGCTGACGGGGATGGGGTTCTATGAGGCGGTTACGTTCTCGTTCGTGAGCGAGAAGCAGGCGAAGCCGTTTCTGCCGCCGGGCCTGAGGGCGCTGGCGGTGAGCGACGATCGCCGCGCGGGCGAGGGGACGCTGCGGCCCAGCGTGCTGCCGAGTCTGCTGGCGTGCCGCCAGCGCAACCAGAATGCACGGGCGGTGCCGCCGGGGGCGATGCGGCTCTTTGAGTTCGCATCGGTCTTCGCTCAGATGGGCGAGGGCCGGCACATCGAGCATCGAAACCTGGCTCTGCTGGCCGACCTGCCCGCGCGGGGCACGGCGCTGGGCGCATCCGCGTTTGAGCAACGGCAGAACGGCCTGCGCCTGATGCGCGGCGTGATCGAGGCCGCGCTCAGGGCCATGCGCGGGCCGATGGGTGCCGCGGCGTTGGAAGTGGTCGCCGGCCCGTCGCCCTTTGGCGCGATCGATCCCGCGGCATCGGCGTTGCTGTCGCTGGATGGCAAGCCGTTGGGTGTGATGGGCGTGCTCACGCCCGCGGCTCTGGCGGCGTTCGAGATACAGCACCCGGTGGTGGTGGCCGAGATCAATGAGGGGGTGCTGCTGGCGGGCTACCCCGCGCCGGTGCGTGTGAGCGAGTTGCCGCAGTTCCCGGCGGTGGAGCGGGACCTGACGATTGATGTGGATGAGAACGTGGCGTGGGCGCGTGTGGAGCGGGCGTTGGCCGCGAACACGCCAAGGTGGTGCGAGGGCCATTCGTTCGTGAGCGCCTATCGCGGCGGCACGCTGGGCGCGGGCAAGAAAGCCCTCACGATGAAGTTCACGTTCCGCGACGCGACCCGCACGCTGCGCGATGAAGAGGTGAACGCGGAGATGGCCGGGCTGGTGGCGTGCCTGGCGGGCAGTGTGGGGGCGACGGTGCGGGTGTGAGGGAGGGGAGGCACGCGGGCGCGGGGGGTTACGGCGGGGGCCTTGGAATGTGGCCGAGCCAGAACGTCCACGATGCCCACACCTCGGCGGCTGGAGCGACCCGACCGCACTCTGTGCAGCAGGCGTTCGAGCGACGGCGCATCATGGGGTACCCGCACCAGGGGCAGAGGATACCGCTGGCCGCGACCACGTCCCGCCGCGTTCGCGCAAAGAAGGCTGCGCCCCAGAGGACCGCGAGCAAGAAGGCCAGTTGTGAGAACCACTCCCAGCCGCGCGACTGCGCCAGCGCGACGGCCAAGTGCCCCGGTGGCGCGAGCCACGACACCCACGGCTCGACAAGCCACAAGGCCGTTGCTGCGAGCGCCGGAAGCACGCCGCGTACCATGCTCCGCGCCACCGCCACGCGCACGCGATTCATGGGTCGAGTTCTTCGAGCAGGATGACTCTGGTGCAGTGAGCGGCTTTACAGATATCGTACACGGCTTGATCCCGGAATGCCTGCTCACCACGCCAGGTGTCCGCATTCACAACGCAGGTCAGGTGCCGTATCTGACACAGCACTGCCGATGCGCCACCCGCCACACATCCGCCCACTGGCGTACTGACGACGCAGCCGACGAGGCCCGCCAACGCGGCATCTTCGAGGCAAGCAAAGAAGTTGGACGCGCATGTAGCAACCCATGTTCGGTGGATATCGGCGCGATGCCACGCGGCCAACCGGTGCTGGCAATCGCACCATTCGCACGGCGGAAGTTCGGGCGGACACACCGGGCGTGGCTCGATCCGCGCCAAGGTCACGGTGATGTTCCGAGAAAGGGCGAGGGCGCGCGCTGTAGCGGCATCGAGCGAGGCATGGACCTCACCGGGCAGGAACGCCGTTATTGGTGCAGAGCCCGCAGCATCGGGGTTGGTCGTGCCCAGCGCAAGGCCGGAAATCCAAACGGTACCGGTCGGGGTCGAGACGGCGAGCACCATCTCGTCGACCTGCCAGAGCCACCCCGGAGGCGCGGCGGCTGCGGTGAAGGCGCGTGCGTCGCCAACCACTCGGTGGCACGCAGTCGCATCGGCTTGGCCGAGGGCCGCACCGCCGCCCGCGAACATACTGATCTCGATCTGGGCACTGTCATCCCAGGGCAGCGTGTCGAGGTCAGCAGAAATGCCAAACGTGTCCGTGTCAGGGTTGTATGCCCGGCCAGCCAGAAGGATGGCGAGCGTATCCACGGCCGATGAGGGTTCGGGCGCAGGTTGTATGCTCGCGATGGCACCGCTCGTCGCCATCGTTGTGAACGACGGCACGAGTGCAAGAAACATGAAGGCCAGCCAGGCTGCGGATCGACAAAGACTTCGCATGTGTGGACTCCTCTGGTGTTTGCGCGGCCACGAACGCTAGGCCGTAGGATGAGGTGAATCACCCCCGCTTGGCGTAGAAGTCGGCGTTCAACTGGATGTAGCCGTGCCACTCGGCGGGGACGGCGGCCTCGGGGAAGATGGCCTTGACGGGGCACTCGTCCACGCACAGGCCGCAGTCGATGCAGGTGCCCGCGTCGATGGAGAGGTGCTTGACGCTGGCAAACTCGGGCTCGTCTTTCTTGGGGTGGATGCAGTCCACCGGGCAGACGGCCGCGCACGCCACGGCCTTGCCGCCGACGCCAACACAGGGTTCGGTAATGATGTGTGCCATGGGAGAGTCCTTGAAGTGAGGCCGGGCCGTCGCGTGGCGCGGCCGGAATGGTAAGAAGTGCCGAGTCCTGAGTCCTGAGTCAATGGAACCGGTCGGTCGCTCCGAATGTGGCGATGCTCCTCAGGCGTAAACCTCCACAAGGATGCGGTTGGTGGGCCGCACCTGCTTGTGGATCATGGTGCGGCTCCAGCGGCGGATGTCGCGCATCGCCTCGTTGTCAATCTCCAGGTACTGCTGGAGTGTCGCGCCGTTCATGTTCAAGGCCAGTTCCTGGAAGACGCCCAGTTCCATGCCCGCCAGGCCGCACATGTAGACCAAGGTTCGTTCGTTGGTGAGCAAGGGCAGGATCTGGTCGCGCTCGGTGCGGATGCGGTCCTGGACGTAGAGGCGGTCGTGGGTGCCGTTCTTCTCGCGGCTCACGGCCGTGTGGTAGATGAAGTTGGGGTTCTCCTGGCTCATGCGGAGCAGGAAATCATGGTACAGGAGATCGGTGCTGTAGGGCACGCCCATGAGCAGCACGATGCGGCATTTGACCTTGGCCTCCAGCAGATCGGTGATCATGCCGCGGAAGGGGGCGATGCCCGTGCCCGTGGCGACGAAGACGTAGTCGTGGTTCTCGGGCTTCTGGGGCAGCAGGAACTTCTTGCCGTTGGGGCCGAAGACCTTGATCTTGTCGCCGGGGCGGCGGTTGCAGAGCCAGTTGCTGGCCACGCCCACGAACAAACTGTGGTCGTCCCAGTGTTCATCCACCGTGCGTTTGACGGTGACGGCGACGATCTTGCCCTTGCCGTCTTCGCCGCGCGTGGGGTGAGAGAACGAGTAGAGGCGCGGCTTGTGGGGCTTGCCGGTCTTGAGATCGATGCCGTTGTTGGCGGAGCGCTCATCGGGCAGGACCCCTAAAGCCTGTCCCGGCTGGCACTTGCCCACGAGGTTGGTGCCCGTGAGATCGACCTCGACATGCCGCACCACGCTGGCGGACTTCTTGAAGGTGCAGAGTTCGTTGCGATGGATGGTGACGGCGACCGGCTCGTTGGGCCGGTAGATGTGCATCTCGGCGGTGCGGAGAAGGATTTCTTTGGCGGGTGCGGTGGCAGTGCTCATAGCCGGACAACGTATCGACCGGCACGAGACTTTCAAGCGGGCCGGGCGTGGTGTGGGCCGCCGGTGGGGCCGGTGGCCCATTTTACCGCGATTGAGGGGAGGGCGAACCCGCAGGGCGGCTGCGACTGAGTTTCAGCCATAGAAGGCCGCTATACTCGGTCCCAACTTCGGGTTTTGTTTGCAGGGAGTCCGCGGATATGGGTATTCCAAACGGTGTGTGGATCGCCATCGGTGTCGTCATCGCGCTCGTCGCGTTGATCCTGCTGTTCGTGGTGGGTCAGTTCATCAACCTCTACATCCAAGCGCTCGTCAGCGGCGCCAAGGTGAGCCTGCTCGACCTGATCGGCATGCGCCTGCGCAAAGTGGACCTGAAGACGATCGTGTTCAGCCGCATCCGGGCCGCCAAGGCCGGTCTGGAGGTGAGCACCAACCAACTCGAAACGCACTACCTCTCAGGCGGGCGTGTGCCGCAGGTCATCAGCGCTATGGTGGCGGCCACGGGCGCCAAGATCAAACTCGACTGGGGCACGGCCGCGGCGATCGATCTCGCCGGGCGCGACCTCTTCGATGCCGTGCAGACGAGCGTGAACCCGAAGGTGATCGACTGCCCGAACCCGGCCAGCGGCCGCCAGACGATCGACGCGGTGGCCCAGGACGGCATCCAACTCAAGGCCAAGGCCCGCGTGACGGTGCGGACGAACATCGCGCGGCTGGTGGGCGGCGCCACCGAAGAGACCATCATCGCGCGCGTGGGCGAGGGCATCGTCACCACGATCGGCTCGGCCCTGAGCCATAAGGCCGTGCTGGAAAACCCCGACAACATCTCCAAGACCGTGATGGCCAAGGGCCTTGACGCCGGGACGGCGTTCGAGATTCTCTCCATCGACATCGCCGATATTGACGTGGGCGAGAACATCGGCGCCCAGTTGCAGGCCGCGCAGGCTCAGGCGGATAAGGCCCGGTTCCAGGCCGAGGCCGAGAAGCGGCGGGCGATGGCCATGGCCCTTGGTGAAGAGAACAAGGCCAAGATCGAAGAGAACAAGGCCTTGGTGGTGCTCGCCGAGGCGGAGATTCCGCGGGCCATCGCCAACGCTTTCAACAACGGGCAACTGGGCGTGCAGGACTACTACCGCCTGAAGAACGTGCAGGCCGACACGCTGATGCGCTCGGCCATTGCCGGCGGCGGCACCCAGAGCGTGGGCGAGCGCGGCCCGCTCAGTTGATGGGTGCCTTCGGCGCCAAGTGCCAGCCGGCGTGCGCCGCCCGGAAACGGTTCGCCACGCCGCCGCCCCGCGCACCCGCAGATTCCGGGGCCGGGGGCCGTTTTTCATGTACGGCTGTGCGAATCCTGCGACCACTTTTCGACGAATAATCAGGTCAGAGGAACTTTCCGCACCTGACGTTTGGAGAACCGGCATGAAGGCGAGCAACAACCACCGCGGCATCGGCTCGGCCCTGAAGCGTGGCATCGCACCGGTTGCCGTGGCGGGTGCAGCCTTGGCTGCGGGCTGTAATAACGCCGGCGAGGGTGCCTTCACCGGTGCCGGCCTGGGCGCGGCGAGCGGCGCGATTATCGGCAGTTTGACGGGCAGCGCGGGCAAGGGCGCCCTGATCGGTGCCGCGGCGGGCGCGGTGGGCGGCGCCGTGCTTGGCGACCAGAACCAGCGGAACGCCCGTCGGCGTGAGTATTGAGCGGGCCCGGCACCAGCCCCCGTGCGCAGCGTGAACGGCGGGCTGCGCGGCTCTTTGTGCTTGATCCGGGCATCCTGACCCCGCTATATTTGTCCCCGGCCCCGCCCGCGCTCTGCGGGAGGGCTGCGTGTACGAAGTCCGCTCGCAAGGAACCGGTCCAGCCATGGCTCACTCATTGTCCGCGAAGAAGCGTGTCCGCCAGAACGAGACGGAGAACGCCCGCAACCGTTGGCGCAAGGCGGCCATGCGCGACGCCATCAAGGATTGTCTCGACAAGATCGCCCACGCCTCGGTGGACGACGCGACCAAGAGTTTCCGCGCCACCTCGCGTGTGATCGACCGGACGGCCCAGAAGGGCATCATCCACAAGAATCAGGCCGCGCGGCGCAAGAGCCGCCTGGCGTCGCGTCTGAAGGCCAAGGCCCTCGCCAAGAAGTGATCCGGGTTGGGCCCGCGCGTGAGGCGGGGCGGGCCGCCACGCCGATTGCTACGCTGACGTGGAACGAACCGGGCTGACGAAGCCTGGTTTTTCCCTGCTCAATCTGCCGCGCCCGGCGCGGCCCGTGATGGGGCGCACAGCGCATGACGCGGCGGCGAACCGAAACAGCACGATCAAGGGTGGACCCCTCGGCCCACCTGCTGTCGGACGACTATTGGACCCTCTCGCAGCGCCCCCTGCACAGTCTGGTGTTCCTCACGCCGCTGGTGCTGCTGTACGAGATCGGCGCGCTCCTGTACCTGACCGATGCCCACGCGGGGATGCAGGAGACCATCCGTGCGAAAAAACTGCTCGACCTGTTCTTCAGCACCTTCGGCGTCGCGGGCCTTCTGGTGAGCGGCGTGGCCATGCTGGTGGTGCTGTTCATCATGCACGTGCTCTCGAAAGATCGTTGGGTCTTGCGGCCCTGGGTGATCGTGGGCATGCTGCTGGAGGCGGTGATGTGGGCGCTCCCGCTGATGGTGTTCGGCGCGGTGTTTCAGCGGGCCAGCGCGATGATCGACCCCGCCGGTGCGCTCTTGCACATGCTGGATGCCGGGGGTGTTCCCGCCGCTCTGGCGAACGGGCCGGGCGGTGGAGGCGGTTCCGGCGGCGGCAGCGCTGCCGCGGCACTCCTGGACAAGAGCATTCCCGCGCGGGCCACCATCGCCATCGGCGCGGGGATCTACGAGGAGTTGCTCTTCCGGCTTGTCGGTGTGGCCCTGCTGCACCTGGTGGCCAAGGACATTCTGCGGGCCCGCGAAGGTGTGGCCCGCGTGGTGGCCGTGGTGGGCACCGCCGCGGCGTTCGCGGTGTATCACGACGTGGCCACCGCGGGCGGGACGATTGATTGGTGGGCGTTGGTCTTTTTCTTCGCGGCGGGCGTGTACTTCGGCACCATCTATGTGGCCCGCGGGCTGGGCATTGTGGTGGCCGCGCACGCGGCGTATGACCTGATCGCGCTGGTGATCCTGCCGTCCATGCACCGGGCGTGAAGCAGCGGTGCCGTGCCTGCCTCCGCATCCTGTGGGAGGGAGCAAGGGGGAGGGCGCTGGCCTTCGCCCCTTGGTGGGACGGACCCGGCAAGGCTGGTCCATCTGCCGGGGCCTTGGTGGGGAAAGGGCAAGGATCGTGCAAATGATCTGCGGGCACGGCGCGCAGAGTGTAAAAAAACGCGAATGCCCTTGACAAACTGGAAAACGCATGTACCGTCGGTTATCGGGGCCTCGCAGACGGGGCCTCGCAGACGGGGCCTCGCAGACGGGGCCTCGCAGACGGGGCCTCGCACACGGGGCCTCGCACA
>CAZNEU010000038.1:0-10055 GCA_964571915.1 uncultured Phycisphaeraceae bacterium | reverse complement strand
GCGCCGGGTCGTGCGCGAAGCACGCCACCAGGTCGGCCATCTGGTGGTCGGCGCTGCCGCGGGCGATGTGCGTGCCGCGCGACGCTCCCAGCAGCCATGCGCTGGCGATGCTGGGCCCCGCCAGCACCGGGATGCCCGACGCGGCGGCGGCCGCCGCGAGCACGATGCCCGCGTCGGCTCCGACGGAATCCGGCCGCTGCCAGAGCGCGGCATCGGCGATTCGCAGGCCGTCCAGCAGCGTGCCGCGCAGGCGCACAACCTCGGCGCTCGCGCAGGTGGTGGCCAGGAAGCGGGCCGCGCGTGCGAAGCCCGGCGTGCCGTCGAGCACGAGCCCCACCGCCCTGTGCCCGGCCGTTGCGGCCATGGAGAGGCGGCGTGTGAAGGCCGCCGCATCCGCGTGCGCGATCGGGTCGGACAGGAGCACAATGGCCACGTCGTCCGCCCGGAGGCCCGCGTTCTCGCGGGCCTGCTGACGCACCACCCCGGGCCAGCGCGGCAGAGCGACCAGCGGTGGGGCCAGGAGCGGCGCGGGCACATTCCACGCGTGCGCACCCGCGTTGCCCGGCACGCCGATCCGCGGCACCACGATCGGCGCGCGCTTGGTGAAAAGCATCCTTGCCAGTCTGGCCGCGCGCGGCGACCACGCCACCACGCACGCGGGATCGCCGTGCTGTGCGCGGAGGCGGCGCAGCGCTGGCCACGCCAGTTCGGCGCGGCCAAGCGGGGGCGAAGCCCACACGCCGGCGTGGAGGCCCGCGGCGCGTGCCTCCTCTGGGGCCCCGGCCCCGCCGATGGCCCACGTTTCGTGGGCAAGGCCGGGAAGGGAGGCCGCGCAGGCACATGCCCAGATCGAGCCTGCCGCGGCATCCGGCCCGGCGGCATCGGCCAGGTGAAGCACGCGGGGCAGACTGTGGAGGGGCTGGGTCACGGCCGGGAAACGTCTTCAAGGTCCGCCGGCGATTTGGTGGACTCGTGTTTGTAGAAGACCCGCGCCAGCGACTGCCCAACGTATCGCGCCAGATTCTGTTCCGCTTGTTGTCGCGGCGCGCTGCCGTCGGGGGTGTTGCCCTGCTGCGGCGGAACCACCACGGAGAGTGCGTACCAGCCGTCGGTGTCGGGCGGGGGGAAGAGCCGCGCGCCTGTTTCCGCATCCACCACCTTCAGGCGCAGAGCCGCGGCCGGGGCGAAGGTCTGCCCGTCGGTCGAGAGGGTGAACTGGTCCACCCAGGCGTAGATCACCACCCGCGCGTCCACCGCCCGCCCAACCTCCGCGATGCCCATCGGCTTGCCGTAGCGCTCGCGTGCAACCACGGTCTGGATTTTTCGCGACTGCACCATGTCGGCCACGATCCCTTGGTTGAGCAGGTCTTCCTCGGCGGTCTTGCCGATCAGGTCGCGGGTGGCGCGGCTGGGGATGCGGTTGGTCCGGTCGTCGAGGAAAATGACCGTGGACTTGGCTTTGTCCAGCGTGTACGCCGCGGGCACCTTCTCGGGCCCGTGCAGGAAGTAGAACGCGGGGCCCGCGATGTTGCAGCCCCCCGCAAGCGCCGCCGCCACGCTGGCCAGCAACGCGAGCAGCCGCGGGGCCCTCGCGGCATGGTTCGGCGGGCGGGATGGGTGGGGGCGGGGCATGGCTAGTAGTCGGCGTAATACTTCTCTTCGTGGTCGTAGAACAGCCACGCGGCCCGGTCGATCAGGCGCTTCACGAGCGCCGTGTTCACCGCCGCGCGCGGCACGTCGCCGGGGCTGAGCCCGTCGTCGTCGGGGAACTTGACACGCACCTGCTTCTGAAACGCGAACTCGTCGGGTGAGTTGGAGTCGGCCTCAATCACACCCACCATTCCCTGGGCGGAACCCTGCCAGAGGTACGCGTTGCCGGGGTCGTTCAAGCGATACTCCACCAGGTCAACGTACACGATCCGCTCAACGCCCAGTTCCTTGGCCACCTGCCCGAGCGTCATCGTGACCCAGCGCGGGTTGTTGTACTGAAACTCCAGCACGACGTTGCCGGGCACGTAGCCGCTCGCGCCCGCCTCTTTGGCCAGGCGCTCGGAGATATCCTGCGCGACCCTGCCGATCACTTCGGGGAAATCGGCCTGAATCACGCGGTCGGCCGCGACCACCACGGCGAAGGTCTTGCTCTCAAGGCCCGTGTACTCACGTTCCACCTCGCGCGTGCCCTGCCGCCGCTCTGATTCGATCATCCCGCCGATGAGTTGACCCATGAAGCACCCGCCCAGGGGCAACGGAATCACGGCCCAGAACGCCCAAACGCACGCGCGGGCGGCGGACCCGGCCGCGCGTCTGGTTGTCCAAGTGCTGCACACGCTGGATGTTACGCAGGCCACGTGGCGATCTTGTACGCCCAGGCTCCACCCGCGGTTGCGGCGATGGTCCACAACCACACGGGCCGGAACAGAATCGCCAGCGGCACGGCCACTCGCAGGCCCGTGGCGGCACCGATCAGGCCCACCCAGAACGCCGCGGCACCCGCCACACACAGCACCAGCCCGAAGGGCTGCGCGCGCCAGGCCGAGAGGTAACGCCCGTGGGCGGCGTTGGCGAAGGCGGTGGTCATGCCGCAGGTCATGCACGGCTTGCCCGTGGCGGTCAGGAACTGGCAGGGGGGCGTGCGCAGTTGCGTGTGCGTGCCGAAACCGCGAGCGTCAGGCCGGAGCCACGCCGCGACCAGCAGCACACTCAGGCAGCCCACGGCGACCACGCCGGAAGCAACCCGCTGCGAAAGGGAGAGACGGCGGGGCATGGGCTGCGAGGGGCAGTGGCGGAGGGTGGGGGGTGCAGGGTGGGGGGCACAGGGTGGTGGCCGGCTCACTCGAAGCGAAAAACACCCTTGCGGATGCCGTAGATGTAGGCGACCACGGTGGTGAGCAGGAAGAAGAGGATGCGCCCGAGCCAGACCCCGCTCTCGGCCAGCGAATGGTCAAGGTTGGGGAACGCGACGGCCCAGGGGTAGAGGAAGATGATCTCGATATCAAAGACGAGGAAGACCATGGCGATGAGGTAGAAACGCACGTTGAAGCGCTTGCGCGTGTCGCCGATGGGGTTCATGCCGGACTCGTACGTCAGGCCCTTGGTCTTGCCGTCGCGCTGCGGGCCCAGCATCTTCGACAGCACCAGGTTCGCCACCGCAAAGCCGATCGCCATGGCGATGAGCAGCAGCACCGGCAGGTACGAACCGACATCCGTGGCCGCGAGCAGAATCAGCATCGCCCGATGGTAGCAAGACCCCCGCCGGGTGAAGGGCGCACATACTCAGCGCTCAGCCCGCGCTCGTGCCCTTGAACGCGGCCGTCGCGCGGGCTCTCGCCGTGGTGTCATCGACGATGGGCTCGGGGGAGTCGATGGACCATCGCGGCAGGCTCGGCGACGGGGGCAGAGTCGTGCGCGGTCCACTCGGCCGGCGAAATCACGAACAGGCCCACCACGCCCCGCGCCCGTTCGCCCGGGGCCGGCGGGTCGCGCAGCGCGGCTGCCAGGGCGGTGTTGTCGGTCGCGCGCAAGTCCGTCCGGAACCAGACGAGGGAGTTCATGAGCATCGCGGAGAAGCGAAAGTCCGCGGGCCGGGAAGGTCTTCCACATCACCATCCGGTCCGCGGGTGCGGGAATCTCGCCCAGAAAAATCGTCCAAAACATCCAACTCATGGTACCCAGAAGGCCCAGCGAGATCGACACCCTGTGCTGGTGTCCACGTCGAAACTCACCCGTTTTTGCTTGCTTGTAACAAGTTCGGCGCACGTCCGCTGGTGATGGACCGACAACAATGTTGGGGTAGAATCAGTCAGGTCGTTCAGGGTTTTCACCATGCTCAATCTGATCTCGCCCAAGGAACTCGCGCACGCCATCGGCGTCAGCGAGTCTTCCATGAAACGGTGGGCCGATGAAGGGCTGCTGAGCGCGACCCGCACTGCGGGCGGGCACAGACGCATTGCCCTGCCGGAGGCGATTCGATTCATCCGCCAGATCGGGGCGGTGGTGGTGCATCCCGGCTCGCTGGGCCTGGCCGATGTCGGGGCCGCTGAGTCCAACGATGCCCTGCGCGACGGCAACGGCGAGGGGCTCTACGCGGCTATGGAACGGGGCGACTGCGTCGCCGCGCGCGCCATCATCCAGTCCATGTACATCAACGGCACATCGGTCGCGCAGATCTGCGACGGTCCCATCCGCGAGTGCATGGCACGATTCGGTCAACTCTGGCTGCACCAGGAGTGGGGCATCGCGGTGGAGCATCGCGCCACCGACATCTGCCTGCAAGCCTTGAACCAGTTGCGCTGGATGCTGCCCGCGCCGGCCGACGATGCGCCGGTGGCGATCGGCGGGGCGAGCGATGGCGACCCGTACATTCTGCCCTCGCTCATGGCCGCGGCGGTTGCGTGCGAGTGCGGGTTCCGCGACATCAACCTTGGCGCCAGCACGCCCATCTCGGTGCTGCTGAGCGCGAGCGGGCAGTACGATGCGAAACTCGTCTGGATCGCGGTGTCGGCGGTGCCGGACCCCCGGGGGGTGCGCGACCAGATCGCCCAGGCCGCCTCAACCCTCCACGCTCGGGGCATCCCCTTGGCCGTGGGGGGGCGCGGTCTGCGGGACCTTGGTTCTCTGCACGCGCCGGGCCTGACTCAGGTGGACTCGATGACGGAGTTCGCGGCGTATGCACGCGGCCTGAAGGCGGCCCTGGCCGCGCGTGCGCGGGGCTGACGGGCGTCCGAGAATCGGCGTGGTCGGGTGTTTCGATCCGGGCCTCTCGCCGGGGCCGAAGACTCCGCAAGATTGAACGTCCGCAAGGCAAGGCCTTCCCGCTCACCCTCGTGGCGCGGGCCGGCGGGGCCGATCTCCAGGGTACGGGGGCCTTCCCCCGGCACTATGAACAACCCCAAGATCCTCATCGTGGACGACGAACCCGCCATCAGCGCGGTCATCGCCCTGAAACTCCGGCACGCGGGTTACACCCCGGTGTGCGTGCGGGATTCCGACGAGGCGGTGCGCGAGGTTCGACGGCAGACCTTTGCGCTCGCGATCATCGACCTGCACCTGCCGCGTGTCTCAGGGTTGCAACTCTGCGAGCGGCTCCTGGCCGAAAAGCGGGGTGCGCAGGTGCCCGTGCTGGTCATCACGGGGGCCGCCGCAGCGGCTCCCGAGGTGATGACGTACAGCAACATCCGGGGCATCATCGCCAAGCCGTTCAGCCCTCGCGAGTTGATCGCCCGGGTGGGGGCCGTGATCGGGACGGTGTGCGTCGAGAGCGACGCTTAGAATCGCGGCGTGAGAATCGCACCCGAGGGTTGGCCCGTGCTGCTGGTGATGCTCGCTGTGCTTGCGCTTGCGTCGGCGGTTGCGTGGTGGCTCTCGTTCTTGGCGGGCATGGTGGCGGTCGCGGCCTCGGTGCTCCTCTGGGCGTGGGGCCTGTGGTTTTTTCGCGACCCTGACCGCTCGCCGCCGCGCGGCGAGCACCTGGCGATCAGCCCCGCCGATGGGCGTGTGATCAAGGTGGATACGGCCCCGCTGCCCGCGGAACTCCGAGCCGCTGCGGCGGCCCTGGGGGTGCGGGGCGACCTGCCGCGCGTGAGCATCTTTCTCAACCTGTTCAACGTGCATGTGAACCGCACGCCCGCGGCGGGCCGGATCGTGAAAACGGCGCATGTGCCGGGGAAGTTCTTCAACGCCTCGCTCGACAAGGCCAGCATCCACAACGAGCGTTCCGGCGCATTGCTGGCCGATGGGCACGGGCGCCTCATCGGCTTTGTCCAGATCGCGGGGCTGGTGGCACGCCGCATCGTGAACCACCTGCGTGAGGGCCAAGAGGTGGCAGCGGGCGAGCGTTTCGGCCTGATCCGCTTTGGCTCGCGTGCCGAGGTGTATCTGCCGCGCGGCTCGACGATCAGCGTGCGCGTGGGGGAGTTCGTTGTGGCGGGCGAGTCGGTGCTGGGGCACCTTGCGCCCGTCGTCGTGGAGCCGAGGGTTGACGTGCTGCGGGCTGAAACGGCCCGGGCGGCACCCGCGGCGGGAGGGGCGGGCGTATGAAGCGTGCCGACATCGCACGGGCGAACATCCCGCTCCGAAAACTGATCCCCAACATGATCACGACCGCGGCCCTGTGCAGCGGGATCGCGGCCCTGCACTTTGCCAGCCGGGCGGAGCCGGACTTTGCCCGCGCCGTGGGCGCCGTGGGGATGGCCGCGCTGCTCGATGCCCTGGACGGACGCGCGGCACGGCTGCTGAAGGCCACCAGCCGCTTCGGCGAGACCTTCGATTCGCTGAGCGACTTTGTGTGCTTCGGCGTTGCGCCCGCCTTCCTGATCTACCGCTTCTGCCAGCGAGAGCAATCGCTGTTGGGGTTCAATCTTGAGGGGCTTGTCTTCATGGCGGTGGTGCTCTTCGCCCTGTGCAGCGCGGTGCGGTTGGCCAGATTCACCGCCAACCAGCGGAAGAAGAAGCTCGGGTCCAAGCCCTCGCGGTTCTTCACGGGCATGCCGACGCCCGCGGCGGCGGGGGCGGTGTTGATCCCGCCGATGCTGCTGCTGTCCGACATCGCGGTGCGGCTGCCGACGGTGATGGTGATCGGGCACACGCTGCTCATTGCCGCGCTCATGGTGAGCCGCATGCCGATGTACTCGTTCAAGCGCATCCGCATTGCGCGGGTGTGGGTGATGCCGATGATGCTGGCGATCGGCGTGGTGGTGGTGGCGGCCACGCGCGATGCGTGGCTGACCGCCGCGTGCATCTGCGCGGCGTACCTGCTGTCGCTGCCGCTGAGCCTGCGGGGCTTCCAGCGTGATGCGGCCAAGGAGGCATCCGAGGCGCCGCTTGCAGCCACGGCGACGGAGGAAACCGGGCACGGCCCGCCAGTGCGTTGAGTCTACTTCGCGGCGGCCGCGTACAGGTCGCCGACGACCTTCCAGTTCACCACGTTCATGAACGCGCCGACGTAGTCGGCACGCTTGGAGCGGTATTTGAGGTAGTAGGCGTGCTCCCACACGTCGCAGCCGAGGAGCGGGCTGAAGCAGGCGCCGAACATGTTCTGCTGCTTCTCGCCCTGCATGACCATGAGCGTCTTGCTCGCCGGGGCGTACACCAGCCAGCCCCAGCCGGAGCCTTCCACGCTGACGCACGCGGCCTTGAACTGGTCGGCGAACTTGGCGAACGAACCGAAACTTGAGTCGATGGCCTTGGCCAGGTGGCCGGTCGGTTGCCCGCCACCTCCGGCCTTCGGGCCGGCCATGGTGAGCCAGAAGAGGGAGTGATTGAAGTGGCCCGAGCCGTGAAAGGCGAGTTCGCGGGTCCAGTGCTTGGTGAGCGCGGCATCGCCCTTGCCTTCGCGGATTTCGGCGAGTTTGGCGAGGGCGGTGTTGAGGCCCTTGACGTAGGCCGCGTGGTGCTGGCCGTAGTGGATGCTCATCGTCTCGGCGTCGATGTGCGGTTCCAGCGCATCGAGCGCGTAGGGGAGCGGGGGGAGGACGAACTCGCGCTTGGTGTCGTCCCAGCCCCATGGGTTGGATTGTGCAACGGCGCCGGAGGCGGGGGGTTGCGCGGCGGCGGCGGCCGCGCTCGTGAAGGCATCGAGCGCGAAACCGCCCAAGCCGATGGCACCGAGCGCGGCGAGCACGTCACGGCGGGGCAGGGTGGTGGAAGTCTGGGTGTGGCTCATGGTGTGGGCTCGGAGGGAGGGGGCAGTGCGGCAAGAGCGCGGTCCAAGGCATCGATGAGCACAGGGATGTCGAGGCGCACTGTATCGAGGACGATCCCGATGTTCACCGTGTCGTACCCGTGGATCACGCGGTTGCGGAGTTCACGGGCTTGCCGCCACGGGATGTCGTGGAAGCGATTGCGTGAGCCCTCGCTCACCTTGCCCGCGGCCTCTCCGACCACCTCCAACGTGCGAATCACGGCATCCTGGCGCATTCGATCGGCGGACAGGCTCGCCGCTGTCTGGTTCCTGCAGAACTCCACGGCACGGCGCGCCGCGTCAAGCATGTGGCGCATGCGGGTCGCGTCGCGTGCGTCGCTCTCGCGGGCATCAAGCGGCATGGAGGAGTCTCGCCTTCCCCACCACGGCGCTGCGGAAGTAGGTGGAGAGGTCCTCGGCTGTGCGCAGGTCCACCTTGCGGCCGAGCAGGTCGGTCAACTCAAACTCCATACTCGCCATGGAGAAGAGCGTGGGTGTTGCCTCAGACCGGAACTCCACCAACACATCGACGTCGCTCTCGGGGCCGAAGTGCTCGGTCAGGATGCTGCCGAAGAGCGAGAGGCGCGCAACACCGTGGGCTTGGCAAAACCTGGCCAGCCGATCGATCGGAAAATGCACACTGTGCAGGGTCATCCGCCGGGATCATAACCGGGCTTGGCACGATCCGCGGCGGAATGCCCCCTCAGACCTGCTCGCCCACGGCGAAGCGGGCGAAGGCCACGATGGTGGCGCTGCCGATCAGGTCTTTGATGCGTTTGGTCGCGTCCATGACATAGGGCTGTTCGAGGAGGGCGACCTCCTCAAAGAACTTGCGCATGCCGCCCTCGACCATCTTTTCGGCGATCTCTTTGGGCTTGCCGGATTCCAGGGCCTGATCGACGCGGAACTTCCGCTCTTTCTCGACGATCTCCTTGGGGATGTCGCCGGCGGAGACGCCCTTGGGCGTGGGGGTGGCCGCGACGATGTGCATGCCGATCTGCTTGAGCACTTCGGCAGTGATGGTGCCCTCGGCGTGGATGAGCGCGCCGGTCTTGCCGTCGTGGTGAACGTAGGCGCCGAAGACGGCGTGCGGCCCGCCGTTCATCTTCACGCCGCGTGCGTACGAGCAGTTCTCGCCGGTGGTGATGCGGATCTGGTCGATCGCGGCGGTCATCTCGCCGGTGCAGGGCACGGCGCCCACGGGCTGCTCGGCGGCGAAGTTGGCGACCTTGTCAACCATGGCGCGGAAGTGCTCGTTGATGGCGGTGAAATCGGTCTCGGCGCGGACTTCCACGATCGAAGCGTGCGGCGTGCTGCCGCCCGCATCGGGCCCGTGGATCGCCACGGCCACACGCCCCGCGCCCGCGGCACGGTCGGTGCGGGCGTCCATCTTGCCCTTGAGTTTCTTGCGGAGGTAGTCCTCGGCCTTGCCGAAGTCGCCGCCGACTTCCTGCAGGGCCTTCTTGCACTCCATCATGGAGAGGCCCGTCTGGTTGCGGAGTTTCATCACGATGGCGGCGGGGATGTCCATGGAAGGGTTCCAAATCACCAAATGGCCAAATCATCAAATGGCCAAATCAGAAAGTTGTGCGTAAGACCTATGACTGGATCGGGTTCACTTGGCCATTTGGCAAGGCTCAAGCCTTGTTGCCGGCCGTGGCCGGCTCCGCGGCTGCGTCGGGCGCGGGTGCAGCACCGGGGTCCTCGGAGCGGTACTGGGCGCGCCGTGAGCGGCGTGGGCCGGAGTCTTCACCGCCGGGGCCGCCCGGCGCGGCGTTGCCGCCGTCGGCTTTGGCGGCGCGGGTGTTCTTGCCGTCGGCGATGGCCAGGCAGAGTTCCCGGATGATGACGTCGATGGAGCGCATCGAATCGTCGTTGCCGGGAATGGGAATATCGGCGAGTTCGGGGTCGCCGTCGGTGTCGATGAGGCAGACCGTGGGGATGCCGAGTTTGCGGGCCTCGTTCAGGGCGTTGAGTTCCTTGCGCACGTCGATGACGACGACGCAGCCGGGCAGTTTCTCCATGTGGCGGATGCCCTCGAGGTTGCGCTTGATCTTGCTCTGCTCGCGCCGGAGTTGGCTCTCCATCTTCTTGGAGTAACTGGCGTAGTTGTCCTTGGCTTCCACGGCGTCGAGTTCGTCCAGCCGCTTGAGGCGGGAGCGGATGGTGCGGAAGTTGGTGAGCGTGCCGCCCAGCCAGCGCTCGATGCAGTAGTGCATCTTCACGTCGCCCACACGCTGCTGGAGCACGGCCCGCGCCTGGCGCTTGGTGCCGACGAAGCAGATGTCCTTGCCGTCGGCCACGACGCGGGTGATGAACTTCTTGGCGAGCAGGAGGCCCTTGACGGTCTCCTTGATATCGATGATGTGGATGCCGT
>CAZNEU010000037.1:0-1963 GCA_964571915.1 uncultured Phycisphaeraceae bacterium | reverse complement strand
CCGCGCGCCCGCGATGCCGACCGCGTGGCCATGCTCCGCCTCGCCATCGCCGATGCGCCCACCACGGCCGTCTGGACGGTCGAACTCGACCACGCTCTTGGCCCGAGTTTCACCATCGACACGCTCCGCAAGGCCCGCAGCGCGTTGGACGCGGCGGGCCGCCGCGACACACGCTTGCACCTGCTCATCGGTGCCGATCAGGCCCTCGTGCTCCACCGCTGGCGCGAGCCGCGCGAGATTCTCGCCCTGGCCCGCCCCCTGGTGCTCTTGCGGGGCGAGCACGCCGCCGCCGATGCCCTCGCCGCGGCACTCGGCGAGGTGGGCTTCTGGTCCGAGGCCGAACTCGCACGCCTGCGCGCCGGCGTTGTGCCCGCGCCGCTGCTGAACGTCTCCTCCACCACCGTGCGCGAGGCCCTCGCCGCGAGCCGGGCCACCACTGGCCTGCTCGACCCCCGCGTGCGCGCCCACATCGATCATCACGCGCTCTACCGCGGTGCGTAGCCCTCAAGCCTGGTGGGGCGGACATCCTGTCCGCCACCTACGCCTTCCACACCACCCGTCCCATCGCAACCGTCTGCCTCAGCCACCGGTCATCCCACGCGTGCAGCAGCGTGCCCAGCGGGTCTGGCGCGTTCTGCCAGGCAATGCCCGGCTCAAGCACGAGCAGGTCTGCCGCGAGCCCTTCGCGGAGTTCGCCCCGGTCGGCCCAGCCGCAGGCACGCGCGTTGCCAGCGGTGGCCATCCACCACGCCCGCGCGGCGGTGGGCACCACCTCGTGCCCGCCGTCATTCGTCGTTTGCGCCCGTTCGGGCGCGGGCTCGCCCCACCACGCACGCCGCGCCTGCGTGTGCATCATCGCGCGGCAGACCCGCGCCATGCTCCGCTCAAAGCCCCCCGCGATGTCGCTGCCCAGCGCCACGGCCACGCCGCCGCGCTCCAGCGCGCCCAGGTTCATCGCCCCCGAGTGCAGAAAGTCGTTCGCCGCCGGGCAGTGGGCCACCACGCTGCCGGCGCGGGCCAGTCTCTCCCGGTCGTGCCCGGAAAGGTAAATGCCGTGCCCCAGGATCGTGCGGCCCGTGAGCAGACCCGCATCGTCGTACACCTGTGTGTAGGTGCGCCCCGGGAAGAGTTTCCGCACCAGTTCGCACTCGGGCACCATCTCCGCCAGGTGTGTCTGCACCATCGCCCCGGTGCGCAGCGCCAGCGTCCCCGCGCCCCGCAGCAGGTCATCATCGCACGAAACCGCAAACCGCGGCGACACGGCGTGCTCAATCCCCTGTGCGCCGGGCCTGCCCCACGCCGGGTACCGCTCACACAACGCCGCCGCTTCCGCCAGCAACCGCGCGCGCGGCCGGCACAGTTCCGCCGGCGCGTTCCGCTCCATCAGCACCTGCCCCACGGCCCCGCGCACGCCCGCCGCGGCCAGCGCCTCGATCGCCGCGATCGTCCCCTCGTGATGCACCGTCGCGTACGCCGCCACGCTGGTAGTGCCGTGCGCAAGCAGTTGCTTCGCCACACGCGCCCCCATGCTCCCGGCGTGCGCCGCGTCCGCCCAGCGCGCTTCAGCCGGAAAGATCACCTTGTCCAGCCATTCCAGCAGCGTCAGCCCGCCCGCGCCGATCGAATCAAACTGCGGCAGGTGCAGGTGGGCATCAATGAAGCCGGGCGAGATCACACACCCCTCACCGCCAAGGTCGGGCCGCTGGTGCAACTCGCCCATGCGCACCTCGGCGATCTTCCCGCCCTCCACCCGCATCCATCCGGGCGACAGGCGCACGCTCTCACGCCCGTTCGCATCGGCTGTCGGCGCCACAAGTTGGCCGGAGAGGATCATGCAGCCTGATCGTTCGCACGCCGCGCCAGCCGCGCGGCCCGGACGACACCCTCACACGGGCCGACGGCCGTAGAAAAAGCACGGCCACGGCCGTTCCACATCGCTCAGGCCCGCTTCCTTCAGCCAGCC
>CAZNEU010000036.1:0-2207 GCA_964571915.1 uncultured Phycisphaeraceae bacterium | reverse complement strand
CGCGCCGAAGCCGCGGCCCCAGAGGAGTTCGGCGGCCTCGGTGCCCACCGGCTCGACCCTGCCGCCGATGCGGTCATCGACCAGGTCTTGCAGCCCGGCGTGCGTGTAGACAAGGCCGTCGCGCATCTCGTTCATGCGGTGGAGCCACAGAAAACCGCTGTTGAAGTTGGCAGCGATCAGGCCGTTGTCCCACGCGGGGCCGAGGCGCGAGCCGTGCAGCACCTGCACGTCGGTCGGGCCCACCGAGCCGTACCAGGAGAAGACCGGGTCGCGGTAGAAGGAGGCACCGCCGGGCATGGGGACAAGATTGGCGATGCTTCCGCTCTGCTCCGGGTGCGTGGTGGGCCCGGCGATGTGCAGCCACCCGCCGTTGAAGCCGGGCGTGATGAGGTTCAGTTCGTCGTAGCGGGTCTCGCCGTTGTCGCTCTGCCAGAGCATCCCCGTGGCCGGGTCGATGCTCAGACCGAAGGAGTTGCGGATGCCGTAGGCCATCCACCGCTCGAAGCCCGCGGGCGCCCCGAGCGCGGGCGTGAAGGGGTTCTCGGGGGCCGCCGCGCCGCTCTCGGTGAGGCGCAGCACCACGCCCCAGGGATGCGTTTCGGTCGGGTTGTTGATGTTCACCGCGAACTGGAACTCGTTGCGCAGGTCGCCGATAGTGGTGATGAGCCGGCGGTTGGCATCGAACACGATCGCCCCGCCGTGGTGAAACTTGGTGAAGAGGGGCGTGCTGAAGATGCGCGTGTCAAACACCAGCGCGCCCGCGCCGCCGTTGCCGGCCTCGTCCCACACGAAGCGGTCGATCACGTTGGGGTTCGGGTTGCCGAACGGGTTGTAACTCGCCTGCGGTGTGTCGCTGCCCGGCGTGCGCGAGAGGTCGTAGCGGATGTAGACCCAGCGGTTCTGGTCAAAGTCCGGATGCCGGGCGATCGCCTGCACGCCCCACTCGCTATTCCAATCGCCCACCGTGGCCACGATGATGTCCAGGTCCAGCACCATCGCCCCCGGCGCGGCGGCGGGGCCGCCGACAGCGGGCAGGTCCACACGACGCACACGCCCGTCCGCGCGATTGACCGCGAGGGCCACGTGGTGGCCGACGAAGACGAAGCCGGGCGAGCAGTTGAAGCTGGAGGTGCCAAAGCCGCTGGCCACGGTGTCGGCCCGCAGCAGCGGATCGACCATGCTGGGCACTGCCTGTGCGGCGATGGTGGTACACGCGAGCGCGAGCAGAGAGACGATGATGGGCGGGCGTTTCATGCGTTGCTCCGGGCCGGTACACGCGAGGGCGGGCATTCCCGCTGGTTTGGCCCGGCAGTAAGGGTACCATGCAAAAACAGCCCCGCTACCCCTTTCTCGCCCTGCTGTGGCTGGCTTTCCGGCTCTCCCCTGTCCCCTACCCCCTGTCCCCTTCCCTCACGGGCAGGCCGCGTAATCCAGGTACCACCGCATCTCCCCCCCCCCCGCCGCGTGCGGCCGCACGCCCAGGATCGGCAGGTCTTCGTGCGATGTGCCCGGACTTCTGGCCGCGGCGATCCTGGCGAGCATCGCCTTCTTCCCCTCGCCCACGCACATCACCCCGACGAATCGCGCGGCGTTGAGCAGGTAGTACGTCATGGTTACGCGCTCGGGCGGCGTTACGTTCGGCCCGCTGTTGATGAGGATCATGCGCGGCGGGTCGCCGCTGTCGAGCGCGGGCGAGCGGGGGAAGAGGCTGGCGGTGTGGCCGTCGCCGCCCATGCCCAGCAGCACGAAGTCGAGCCGGTCCTGCCCCTTCTCCCGCCAGGCGAGGGTCTGCTGCATCTCGCGCTCGTAGGCGGTGTCGGCATCGTCCTGCATCGCCATCATGGGGTGGACGTTGCTCTTGGGGATGTCGGCGTGGTCGGCGATGATCTCGCGGATGTGCTTGAAGTTGGACTTGTCATCTTCAAAGGGCACACGCCGCTCGTCGACGATCCACAGGTGCGTGCGCTTCCACGGCAGTTCGCGGTAGCGGGGGTCGTACATCAGGCGCTTGTAGAGCGGGAAGGGCGTGGAGCCGCCGGACAGGGCGATGTGAAAATCGCCGAAGGCCCGCACGCAGTTCACCGCCTGGATCATGATGTCAGCCGCGATCGCGTCGATGAGCCCATCGGCATCGGGCCGGAGCACGACCGTGCCCGGCAGCAGCGGCTTGGGCGGCGCGGCCGGGGCAGCACTCTCAACCGGAGCGA
>CAZNEU010000035.1:0-8412 GCA_964571915.1 uncultured Phycisphaeraceae bacterium | reverse complement strand
CGGCGCGTACGCGCTGCTGGGCTGCATCCTCCTCGACGAGATCCGCGGGCGCCTCGCCGAGGTCTACAGCCTGAAAACCTACAAGATCGACCACGTCCTGCACGGCGCCATCGCCTCCGCCGCCACCTATGGGGCCATGCTCGGGGCCACGCCCGAGCAGATCGAGTCCGCCATCGGCATGGTCGTGGCCCACCACGTGCCCTTCCGTGCCATCCGCCACGGCAAGCAACTCTCCGACAGCAAGGGTGCCTCCGCGGCCATCAGCACCGAAGCGGCCATCCTGTGCATGATGCGCAGCATGGCCGGGTTCATCGGCCCCAAGGATATTTTCCGCAACCCCGAGGCCGTCTTCTGCCTCTTCCAAAAACCGCCCGAGAAGGGCATGAGCCCCTTCAACCTCTTCCTTTCACGCAAGGGGTCAGACTTTTCCGTCATGGGCATGCACTTCAAACTCGGCCTCTACGAGCATCAGAGCGCGGGCGCGCTCCAGGCCCTGCTCGACCTGCTCGCCAAGCACCCCGCGCTGCTGGCAGATTCCGGCGGCGGTCGCATCCGCCGCATCAAGGTCATCGCCTACGAGCCCGCCTTCCACATCATCGGCGACCCGGCCAAGCGCGACCCGCGCACGCGGCAGAGCGCCGACCACAGCATGGTCTACATCCTGGCCACGCTCCTGCACAAGGCCCTGAAGAACAAGACCGCCGACTGGGCCACGCTCATGCTCGGCCCGCACGATTACACCCACGAGGCCATCCACAACACGCTCACCCGCGCCCTCATGGACAAGATCGAGTTCGAGCACGGCGGCATCGAGTACGACCGCCGCTACCCCGAGGGCATCCCCACCTCCGTCATCATCGCCGACGAGGCCGGCGCCGACCACGACAGCGGCCTGGTCATGTTCCCCACCGGCCACGCACGCAACACCAGCGCCAACCTCGCGGCACTCCTGGACCACAAGTTCACGCTCCTGGGCTCGCTGGGCGTGGCGGACCCGAAGGCCCTCGTGAAGCGGTTGACGGGGTTGGAGAAGAAGAGCGCCAAACAGTTGGCGGAGTTGTACGACTTCGAGATTCTGAGCGCGGGGAGGTTGGAGTAAGGCGACCGTGCCACGGACACTTTGATTGAGCACCTGTGGCGTGGCAGGATCACCCTCCCATGCCGGAACTCTCCTTTGATACTCTGCCCTTGGTAATGGCACTCGTGGTCCCAGGCTTTGTATGGGCTCGGGTTCACGGGATGCTGCAGATTTCGGTCGGTGAACGCGACGACTCTTGGTTGGGCCACTTTACTCTCAGTGCCCTAAATTTCGCCGCATGGTCTTGGCTGGTGCCGCGCCTGTGGCTCGAGGCGACGGCGGCTGCACGCTCAGGGCAGCTGCCTTCTGCGTGGTTCTACGCGCAGTGGTTCATCGTGGCGTTTGGGAGCCCGGTCGTTTTGGGCGTGGCCACGGGCTATGTCGCGCGTAACGATTGGATTCGTCGCGGCCTCAATAAGGTCCTACGAGTGAGTCTCAGGCATCCTGTTCCCACGGCTTGGGAGTATGTTTTCGGGCTCCGCGCTCAGACCGCGCCTTTGTGGGCCGCCGTGACGCTGTTGGACGGCAGTGTCGTGGAGGGCCTCTTCTCAGATTCTTCATTCGCATCCAGCAAGCCGGGGGAGCGAGACATCTACATTGAAATCCAAGCCAAGCCGGATGCTGCTGGCGACTTGCTCCTACAGCCGCGTTCAGCAGGAGTTTGGGTTTCTGCGGGCCAGATCAAGGGCATAGAGTTCTCTTGGGTCCGCGTCATGGAGAACAACTCGTGAGCAACAACCAGGGCAATCACAGATCATCCTCACCCCGCACCGTTGCGCCCGTCTTGCCAGCCGGCCACGCGCCAGTACCCCCTTACAAAGGGTCGGACGCACGCGGGTTCACGGGGCAGGCGGTGGACCCGTCCAAGGTCGTACTTCCCGCTCCCAGCGGGGGGGTGCAGCCGCCGCGCCCGACCGGGAAGTGAGCACCATGCCCGTGGTCCCTTCTGGCCGGAACGTAGGCCAATCGCCGGCGTGGTGTGCCTCTGTTTCATCCGTGCCGCAGGGGTGCTTTGCTTCGCACATCTGAGTGAACCACCATGAGCAAGAACAGCCGCACTCGCGGCGGACCTGCGAACGAAGGATTTCAAGGGCAGTCCAAGCCCGCTCCGCCGCCGCCCGCAGAGACCCGTGGTTTCCAAAGTGGCCAATCTCTCAGTCCGCAGAACGTAGTTCCCCCAAAGCCGAGCGGCGGTATTCAGCCCCCGCCCAACCCGCGGCCGTGAGGCTCTGGCCACCCTCGTCGCGGACAACCAGCCACCGTTCTGATTCTCTCCGCACATCGTTACGCGACCGCCAGCGGACAGAGGTCACGCACCCGCCGTGAAAATCTACCACGCCACAGTTCAAGCCGGCGACGACGGCTGGCTCGTCGCCGAAGTCTCCGGCCTGCGCGTGCCCGGCCAACGCCGCGCGGGTATCGTCACCCAGGGCCGCGATCTTGACGAACTCACGTTCATGGTCCGCGATGCAATCGCGGCGCTCACCGGGCAGGACGGCTTCGCCATTCAGTTGCTCGTGCCCGCCGATGTGGCCCGCGCCGCCTCACCGCCCGCGCCTCCCACCCGCCGCCGCGCCCAGCGCCGCGCGGCATAGCCCACTTCGCACGGATTCGCTCAGAAGGATCGCGCCTTGGGTACCACCACTCTCCGAGTGGTGCTGGCTTTGGGTACCACCACTCTCCGAGTGGTCTCCCTTGAATCAGGCTCCCCACTGCCCGCCGGTCCGAATCCGCATCACACCGCCAGCCCACCTAGCCCCGTCAGCCCCAGCGGCTCGCGGCACCAAAACGGCTCCCCCGCCGCTGCCCCTATCCGCCCGCCAAAGTATTCATCCTGCCGTGCCAGCCGCGCGGGCACGCCACGGTTCGCCGCATTGGCCTCGAACTGAGACCGGTACGCCGCGATTGCCGCCGCCTTGGCCGCGCGCACCGGCGAAATGTCCATGACGAAACTCGGCGACGGCACGATCCGCAGGTGCGTGGCGTAGTAGTGAATCAGCCACTTCGGGTAGATCGGCGGTCCGATCGCATCCCACCCCGCCGGCACGGGCATCTCCACCTTCGTCAGTTTCGCGTCAAAGCGGGCATCCTCGGCGATCAGCATCGCGGCACGATGGTCCGGGTGCGCATCCTCAACGTACGGCACAAACATCACCTGCGCCTGCACCGCCCGGATCACACCCGCCACCTTGTGGCGTGCTTCCAGTGTGTGCATCACGCTCCGGTTTGGCAGGCCCAGTTGAATCCGCACCACCGGGTTGCCCGCCGCCGAGAGCGCCGCCGCGGCCGCCGCGGCTTCTTTCGCGCGTGTCGCCACGTCGCCAAAGGGTGTCGGCTCGCCGTTGGTCAAATCCAGCAGCGTCACGCGATGGCCCTGTGAGGCCAGCAGCGCGATCGTGCCCCCCATCCCCAGTTCCTGATCGTCCGGGTGCGGGCCAACCACAACGATTGAAAGGGGTGCTGCCAAGCGGACCAACGTTAGCAGCGAGAGGTGGCTGTCGGACGCGAGACGCGAGACTCCAGACGCGAGCCAGAGCCACCCGCGTTCTCACGTCTCATTTTTCAAGTCTGGAGTCTGACGTCTGGCGTCTGACGTCCTCCCCTCCGCGCTCACGCTCACCTGCACCGCCGGGGCATCACTCTTCCGCGCCGGGTGCCCGAACCACTCCCGCCGCCCTGAGCCGTACATCTCGTGCATCTTCGCATCCACATCCTTCATCGTCCCCTCGGCTGGCACCCACCCGCCGTGAATGTCGGGGAAGTCCAGCGCGCAGTTGGCGCACTTCTTCCCGTCATAAAACCGGATCGGGCACCAGAAACTCTCCACGTTCCGCAGCATCTCCGCGCCCAGCGAATACACGCCCGTCATCCAGTCGCAGTACAGGCACCAGATCAGGTCGTGCCCGATCAACCCCGAAAACTTCTGCCGGCTCACGTTCACCCACTCGCCCTGCTTGTACTTGGGAAACTTCAGCAGCCACACCAGCAGCGGATACGCCACCGCCTCGCCAAACCGAATCGTCCAGAACACCGGCAGCACCACCACCGTCACCCACAGCGCGGCGTGGTTGTGCCACCTTCCCACATACCGGTTCACCGCCTTCACAATCCGCGGGCCCGCCATCGCCTCCTGATGCGCCCACTCGTGCGCAATCACCCAGATCGACATCGCCATCAGTTGTCCCGCCGCCGCCACCCCCACACCCGCCCACCCGCCGAACCACGCCGCGGGCACCCACGGCAGCCACGTGAGCAGCGCCACCACCACATCCAGCCCCGGTGCGCGGCACAGCCAACCCGACACCGCCCGGCCCGGCCTCCCCAGTTTGCCCACGCCGTGCAGAAACACGGTGAGCGCAAGCACACCCCCCGCAGTGGAGAGCAGAATCCAAACCAGCGGCATGGCCCATTGCGGCATGGGGCCAGCGTAGCAAACCCTGCCGCGCTGCGCCGCCACGGCTTATCGGTCCCCAGCCTGCCGCACCACTCTCGCCCGCCGCTGCCCCCGGCAACTGCTGCCGCCCGCCCGGTGCGGGTTGCTGGCCCGGCACCGCATCGCAACCGATGCTCGGGCCATGCCCAGCGGCACGCAGGAACACCCAGACGCTCCCGGGCGCCGCGCCGGCCGGGCCCGCTTTTCCGGCGCGTTCTCGCTCCTGGAACTGGTGATGGTGGTGGTCGTCATCGGCACGGTCGGCGCCATCGCCGTGCCGCGCATGGCCTCCGCCAGCGAGAACAGCAAGGCCGAATCGCTCGAGGCCAGCCGCGTGATCTTCCAGAAGGCCCTGGACCTCTACGTCGAGGAGCACGGCGGCCTCAACGCCAACCAGGGCCCCGACGGCTCCGCCACCAACAACCTCGTCGCCTTCGTCCGCCGCATCACCAGCACCAGCGACGGCCTGAGCAACCCCGACGCGCAGGGCATCTACGGACCCTACCTGCGTGAGATTCCCCGCAACCCTTACGCCGCCGCGCAGACCGTGCGGTTTGACGGTCCCGCCGCTCCGCAGGACCGGGCCTGGCGCTTCGACACCGCCACCAACACCATCATGCCCGATCAGGTCCGCCAGGTGCAGATCATCCGCGCCGGCAGACTGATCAGGGTGGGCACGTTCGGCGGCGGCGGTGAAGACCCCGAGCAGGCGCCCATCGGGCCTGAGATGGCCCAGTAGCCGCCCCGGACCCCGCGCTCACACACCCGCCGCCACCGGCTGGTTCAGCCTCATGCTCGCCTCACGCGGCACCGGGGCTTGCGTGTCGCTCGCGTCCGCGTCCAGACTGGTCGCGCCCTCGCCAAACCGGAAGAGCCGGAAACTGTTGGCCAGCACGAACACATCGCCCACAAAGTGGAACAGGGCCGCCCCCCAGATGTTCAGGTTGTCCGTCGCCGCCAGCACCAGCCCCACCAGCGCGATGATGACCGCCGCCACCACGTTCTGCGTGATGATGGCCCGCATCCGCCGCGCCAGTTCAATCATGAACGGGATCCGCGACAGGTCGTCATTCATCAGGGCCACACCGGCGGAGTTGGTGGCGATGTCGCTCCCCGCCAGCCCCATGGCCACGCCCACGTCCGCCGCCGCCAGCGAGGGGCCGTCGTTGATGCCGTCGCCCACCATCAGCACCCGCCGCCCCGCGCGGGTCAGGGCCTTGATCTGCTCGTGCTTCTCCTCCGGCAGGCACTCGGCCTCGATCGTGTCCACGCCCACGGCGCGGCCCACGCGCTCGGCCACACCCAGGCGGTCGCCGGTGAAGATGGACAGCCGCTTCACGCCCAGTTCACGCAGCCGCTCGATCACCGCGCGCGTGTTCGATCGCACCTTGTCCTCAAGGCCCACCGCCCCCAGATACCGCCCGTCCTTGGCCACGTGCACGCCCGTCATCCCCTCGATCTTCAGCGCCACGTCCGCCACTTCGTCCCTTGCCCCGGGAAAGAGTTCGCCGATCCACGACGCCCGCCCCACGCACAGTTCCCCCAGCGCCGGGCGCGCCCGCACGCCGCGCCCGTGAATCTCCTCCACGTCGCTCGCCCCGTCGATGGCGATCCGGGCCGCCCGTGCCGTCGCCAGAATCGACCGCGCCAGCGGGTGGTTGCTCTGCTGCTCGGCGTTGGCCGCGGCCGCCAGCAGTTCCGCCCCGTCCACCCCCGCCGCGGGCGCAAGGCGAGCCACCGCAAACTTGCCCGTGGTGATGGTGCCGGTCTTGTCCATCACCACCGTGTCGATGTTCGCCGAGGCTTCCAGATAGCGAGATTCCTTCACCATGATGCCCAGCCGCGCCGCCGCGGCAAAGGCCGCCACCGTGGCCGTGGGGCTGGCCAGCAGCAACGCCGAGGGGCACGCGACCACCAGCACGACGATGAACGTCTCCATGTTCCTGGTGAGGAACCACACCACGCACGCCACGCACAGAATCACCGGCACAAAGAACCCCGCCACCTGCTCGATCAGCAGTTGCCGCGGGCTCCTGGCCCGCTCCGCCTCGCGGATGAGTTGCGTCACCTTGCCGATGGTGGTGTCGGCCCCGATGGTGGTGCAGCGCAGGTCGATCGTGCCCGAAAGGTTCGTCGTGCCCGCGTACACCGGCTCGTCCGGCTGCACCTCGTGCGGCACGGCCTCGCCCGTGAGCGAGGCCTGGTCCACCGTGCTCCGCCCGTGTACCACCACGCCGTCCACCGGCAGGTTCTCGCCCGCGCGCACGCGAACGATGTCGCCCACCCGCACCTCGGAAATCCGCACCTCCGCCTCGGCATCGTTGCGCACGATCCGGGCCACGTTGGGCGTGAGTTTCACGAGTTGCTCGATCACCCGCTGGGCCCCGAAGGCCGTCCGCCGCAGAAACTGGTCCGCCACCAGCAGGATAAACGCCAGCCACCCCGCCACCTCATACTTGCCGATCGCGATCGACGCGATGATCGCCAACGCCGCCAGCGAACTGCTCGACGCACGCCCGCTCCGCATCTCCTTGAAACTCGCGATGAACAGCGGCGCGCTCAAAATCAGCGCGGCCGCCAGGGCCGGAATCTCCGCCACCGCCGGGTCGATCCGCCCCGCCAGCACCGTCTTGGCGATGAAACTCCCCACCAGCAGCATCCCGCCCACCAGGTACAAAAACAGGTACCGCTCGCTCTGAATCTCGTGGTGCGTGCAGCACCCCGTGTCGCCCAGCAACTTCTCGTGCGGCGCGTGCCCTGCCGGGTCGTGCGAGTGGTCTGCGGACGAGGCACCGTTGGACGTTGCGGCCATGCCGTGCTCCGGCTTACAAGGGTGGTGGGGGGTGGCTGTCGAGAGAGAGTCGAGTGATGGAAACAGGTCGCACCGCCGCTGGTCGCGGCAGGAACCCGTAGCGAACGATATCGTAGCCCCGAGGGGTCGATTTCCCGCTTCCGCTGAACCCTCTGTGTACGTTCCCTGTGGGGGTCCGGTTCGCCGGGACGGCCTCTCTCCGCCGCATGAGCCTGACAAAGCCAGACCCGTATGCCCACGCCCGCATCCAACCCCCGCACTCCCAAGCCCGCCGCCGCGACGACCACCGCCCGCGTCGCGGTCCTCGGCCTGGGCCAGATGGGCCTGGTCTGCGCTGGCATCCTCAGCGAGGCCGTCATCGCCCCGGCATCCAGTGGGAGCCGAGGCGCACGCGCGGCCACCCCCCGCGCCCAGGTGCGGTTGTGGGGCCACAGCCCCGACGAGGCGGGCGCCCTCATGCAAACGCGTTCCAGCCCGCGCCTGCCGGGGTTCACGCTTTCCAGCAACGTCCGCATCGCCGTGAAAGACAAAGATGCGTTCGAGGGCACCGACCTCATCGTCTCCGCCGTCCCCGTGCAGTTCTCTCGCCAGGTGTGGGAGCGGCTGCGCAGGCACGTTCCGCCCGGCTGTCCGGTCGTCTCCGTGGCCAAGGGCATTGAAAACACCACGCTCTTTCGGCCTACGCAGATCATCGCACAAGCCCTGGGTGATGAGCCGGCGGCGGGAGGGGGTCGGGCCTTGGCGTGTCTCAGCGGACCCACCATCGCCGCCGAACTTGCCAGGTGCCTCCCCGCCACCATGGTCGCCGCCAGCAACGACCCTTCACTCGCCAGACGCATTCAGGACCTCTTCACCACCCGCTGGCTGCGCATCTACACCCATCACGACCTCGTCGGTGTCGAGATCGCCGGCGCGATCAAAAACGTCATCGCCATCGCCGCGGGCGTTCTCGACGGCCTGCACGCCGGCAACAACGCCAAGTCCGCCCTCCTCGCCCGCGGGCTGGCCGAGATCGCCCGCCTCGGCACCGCCATGGGCGCCACCCCCGACACCTTCTTCGGCGTCACCGGCGTCGGCGACCTCGCCACC
>CAZNEU010000034.1:0-16416 GCA_964571915.1 uncultured Phycisphaeraceae bacterium | reverse complement strand
CACGCGGAACATCTGCCCCGCGCCCTCGCAGTCGCTGCCCGTGATGATCGGCGTGTGGATGTAGTAGAACCCACGCTCGTGGTAGAAGCGATGAATCGCCATGCTCAGGCAATGGCGCACGCGGGCCACAGCGCCGAACGTGTTCGTGCGCGAACGCAGGTGGGCGTTCTCACGCAGAAACTCCATGGTGTGAGCCTTGGGCTGGATGGGGTAGTGATCGGGGTCTTCCACCCAACCGATCACGCGCACGGCGGATGCCTGAATCTCGCTCCCGCCCTTGGGGTTCTTCACGATGCGCCCGTCGCACTCCACAGCGCAGTGCGTGGTGAGTCTGGCGATCTCGCCGGCGTAGTTTGCCAGCGCGCCCGTGGCCACCACCTGGATGGGATCGAAGCACGTGCCGTCGTGGATGTTGAGAAACGACAGGCCGCCCTCGGCCTTGCTGTCGCGGCGTGTGCGCACCCATCCCTTGATCGTCACGTCGGCATCAACCGGGGCCTTGAGAGCATCGACAACGCGGAGCCACTGGGGCATGGGGTGTTCCTTGCTTGGAGCGGAGCGGATGGTACGGAGCGGCCCTGCGGACGGGAAGGCTGTTTCCTGCCCGATCCGTGTACGCTTGCGGCGTGGACCACTTTGCCTACAGCGACGGACGGCTCTGGTGCGAGGGGGTGGACCTTGCCCGCGTCGCGGAGCACGCTGGCACGCCTACATACGTCTATTCCGCCGCGACGCTGCGAATGCACTATGACAAACTCGCCGCGGCGTTCGCGGAACTCATGCCGCTGATCTGCTTCGCGGTGAAGAGTTGCCCGAACCTGCACGTGCTGCGGGTGCTGGCGGAGCGCGGGGCGGGGATGGACGTGGTGAGCGGCGGGGAACTGATGCGGGCCGAGATGGCGGGTGTGCCGCGCGGCCGGATCGTGTACGCCGGGGTCGGGAAGACGGACGTGGAGATTCGAGCGGCGCTCGGCGCGGCAGACCATCCGGCGGGGACCGCCGGACCACCCGGAGCCGAACCACCCAAAGGCGGACGGCCCAGCCCCGGCCCGATCGCGCTCTTCAACATCGAGAGCGAGGCGGAGTTCGACAACATTGCCATGATCGCACGCGAGATGAGGGTGCCGGCGCGGGCACTCGTGCGCGTGAACCCGGAGGTGCCCGCGGGTGGCCACGCGTACATCGCCACGGCCAAGAAGGACAGCAAGTTCGGTGTGGACTTCGCAACGGCCAAGCGGCTGTTTGCGCGCGGCCACGGCGCGGCGGGTGCGAGCGGCCTGCGCCTCTGCGGTCTGCACATCCACATCGGCTCATCCATCAACGATCCGGCTCCGCACGCGCGGGCCATCGAGCGCACCCTGGCGCTGGCCGACGAGATTGATTCCGCGGGCCGCGCGGCCGGCGCATCGGTGCCGACCATCGACACGCTCGACCTCGGCGGCGGCTTCGGGGCGGATTACACCCCGGGCGATGCGCCACCCGCGACCGTGTTCGCGGAGAAGATCGTGCCGCTGCTGCGCGAGCGAGTCCGGCGCGGGCTGAAGGTGATTCTTGAACCCGGGCGCACGATCGCGGCGAGCGCGGGCGTGCTGCTCACGCGCGTGCTGTACGTGAAGCCGCCGGGCGAGCAGGGCGGCAAGCGGTTCATCATCTGCGATGCGGGGATGCACACACTGCTGCGGCCGTCGCTGTACGGTGCGTTCCACTTTATCTGGCCCGCGAGTGTGCCCGCTGCGCTCGTGCCGCCCCGGCGAGCCGAGACACTGGACCTGCCGGGCCTCTCGCCGGCGGACGTGGTGGGGCCGATCTGCGAATCGGGCGATTTTCTGGCCCACGACCGGATGTTGCCCGAGGTGAAGCGCGGCGACCTGCTGGCGGTGTTCACGGCTGGTGCCTATGGCATGAGCATGGCGAGCCGTTACAACAGCCACGGCCTGCCCGCCGAGGTGCTGGTGGACGGCGATGTTGCGCGCGTGGTGCGGGAGCGGGAGGGGAACGAGGACCTTGTGAGGCATGAGCAGACTTCCCGCGCGATATGAACCGGCGGCGAGTGCGCGGCGGACTTTCGTGTTACGCCCCCGCTGGCGCTGCGGGCTCGCCATGCACCGCGCGCACGGCCTCGCGCAGGTGCCCCGCATTCGTCGTGCCCACCACCACGCCCGAGACTCCCGCGTGTCCACGCGCGAACCGAACCGCTTCCGTTGCCGCTGCTGGGTTTGGGCCCAGGCGCCCGCTTGCGAGCGCCTTCTTCACCAGCACGCCCACGGCGCGCTGGCCGGCGAGTGCCGCGGCCGGCACATCGGCCGTGTGTTCGCGGTTGATCGTGAGCATCACCACGTCGCAGCCCTGCGCGGCCAGCACGGCCCCCGCGGGCGTGCCGGTGCTTGCACCCACGGCGCGCACCTTCCCCTCGACTTTCAGACGCTGTAACTCGCCCAGGGCGGCGCCGTCGCGAAGGGTGGGCTCGTCGTGGTCGAGCGAACCCGCGAAGTGCAGGAGCACGATGTCAAGCCGATCGGTGCGGAGGCGTGTGAGGCTTCGCTCGACGCTGGCGCGGATCGCGGCGGGTGAGAAGTCATAGCGAGAGACGCCGCGCCCGTCGGCGCCGCCAAGCGCGTCAAACTCCTCACCCGCTTTCGTGCAGACCAACCAGTGATCGCGCGGGGCCACGCGCGGCAGGAGCGCGCCCAGGCGTTCCTCGCTCGGGCCGTATGCCGGTGCGGTATCGATGAGGTTCACGCCCAGGTCGCGCGCCGCCGCGAGCAGAGCGAGCACCTCGTCGTCGGTCGGGAGTGTCGCCGGTGTTCCCTGCGTGCCCGCTGCTGCGTGGTGTCTCAGGCCCGCAGTGCGGCCGAGTTTCACCGTGCCCAGTCCGATCGGGCTGACCAGCAGGCCGGTTGACCCGAGCGGGCGGAGGTGCATCGGCCAGACGCTAGGCCGGCCTTCGACCCCATACCGTTGCCGCCCATGCCCTCAGCGGCCTTGTCCAATCCGAGCGGCAGCGCTACACCGGTGCTGCTTTTCACGGCGTTCGAGCCTTCGGGCGACGACCACGCCGCGCCCGTGATCGCGGAGTTGAAGCGACGGCACCCGCGTGTGCCGATCTACGCGTGGGGTGGGCCGAAGATGGAGGCGGCCGGGGCCCGGCTGATCGAGCGGACGGGTGAGGACGCGGTGGTGGGCGTGCCGGGTGTGGCGAAGATCATCGAGCACGGCAAGATCAATCGGCGCGTGGACGACTGGCTCGAGGACAACCGCGTGACGCTCCACGTGCCCGTGGATTCGCCCGCGGCGAACTTCCCGCTGTGCGCCCTCTCGAAAGCGCGTGGGGTGAAGGTGGTTCACCTGGTCGCCCCGCAACTCTGGGCGTGGGGGCCGTGGCGCATCGGCAAACTCCGCCGCCTCACCGACCTGGTGCTCTGCCTGCTCCCCTTCGAGGAGGATTGGTTCCTGTCGCGCGGCGTGCCCGCCCGCTTCATCGGCCACCCGCTCTTTGACCACCCGCTGGACCTGCACGCGACCGACCAGCGCCTGTGGGGCCACGCCGCGGCGGGCAGGGTGCCCGACGGTTCGCCGAAAATCGCGATGATGCCCGGCTCGCGGCCCGGCGAGTTGCGACGCACGCTCTTTCCCCTGCTGGATGCGTTCAAGCGGTTGAAGGCCGATTTCCCCAAGGCGGCGGGCGTGTTTGCGGTCACCAAGCCCGAGGTGGAGTACGAACTCCGGCGCCGCGCGGAGGCGATGGGCGGGTGGGCACCGGACCTAGAGGTGATCTCCGGCGACATCGAGGCCGCGATCCGCTGGTGCGACTTTGCGCTCGTGAAGAGCGGCACGGTCACGCTGCACGTGGCGCGGCAACTCAAGCCCATGGTGGCGTTCTACCGGCCCGCCCGCCTGATGTACTACAGCATCGCCAAATGGATCGTGAGCACGCCCATGTTCACGCTGCCCAACCTGATCGCTGGCCGCAAGATCGTGCCCGAGTTGATCCCGCACTTTGGCGACGGCCAGGCGCTGGCGGTGGGCGTGTATCGCCTGATGCGCCAGCCCGGCTTTGCCGACGATCAGCGGGCCGCCCTCGCCGAGGTGCTGCGGCGCTTTGAGGGTCGCAACGCGGCCAGCCTTGCCGCGGACGCGATCGAGGAAGCCGCCGGGCTTGCCGTCCCCAGGGCCGTCCAGCCGCTCGCGGGGTTGGCCTCCTACGTCTGACCGGCCCAAGGGCAAGGGGGCCGGGCCCGCGTGCAAACCCGGCGTGAGGGGTGCTACGCCAAGAGAAGCAGCACGCAGGCATGGGCCTCGATGGCGCGGCCCTCGCCCACCGAGTCCACCTTCTCGTGGGTCTTGCCCTTCACGTTGACCCGGTCCGGCGGCACGCCCAGCAGGCGCGCAAGATTGGCACGGATTCTCTCCTTGTGCGGACCGATCTTGGGCCGTTCCAGCACCACGGTGGTGTCGAGGTTGCCCACCACATAGCCCGCGACGTGAACGCGCCGCACCGCCTCCTCAAGAAACACGGCCGAGTCCTGCCCCTCGTGCTTGGGGTCGGTGTCGGGAAACAACTGGCCGATGTCCTGCTGGCCGAGGGCGCCCAGGAGCGCGTCGGTCACCGCGTGGTAGAGCACATCGCCGTCGGAGTGGCCCACCGGGCCGACGGGCGCCCCGCCGCGCTCGCCAACGCCCCAGCCGCCGCCACCGCCGGGCGTGGGGTCGGGCAGTTTCACACCGCCCACGATCATGGCGCGGCCCTTGCCCACCGGCGGGCGGGGTTCAAGGCGGTGCAGGTCCCACCCGTGGCCGATGCGCATCGGGAGCGGGCCGGGCAGGGGTGGTGCGTGGGTGGGCGTGGGTGAGTTGGGCATGGCGGCGCTTCCGGGCTCTGGGTGGCACGCGCGGCGAGCGCGGGCCGATACACTTGTCCGCAATCATCCCTCGTCCAGCCCCGCCGGACCACCCGGACGCGGCCGCGCGAGGCACAGAACCGGAGTCGCCCATGGTGTATGGATCGCGTCGTGTTGTTGCTGCCGTCGGCCTGGCCGCGTGTGTGTTGAGCCTCTGCGGGTGCTGGGGAGAGGGCGGTCGTGGCTACTCGAACGACTCGTACACGTACATCTCGCGCGCGTGGGAGCCCAAGACCATCTCGGTGATCGACACGCGCACCGGTCAGGCGGTGTGGAGTTACGAGATTCCGGTGGGGCGTCAGTTGATGATCGAGTTCTACAAAAACCGCAGCAAGGACCCATTGCTGCCCGACCACCTGGCATGGGCGGACCGCGAGGCCGGAACAATCTTCGGTGCCCTCACCAACACGGTGGCCGTGCCTTCGGCGAGCGTGCGGCGCGTCGACATGAAGTTGCGGCCGGTGCCGGAGACGGGCACGCCCGCCCCCGTCACCGCGGGGGCCGATTCCGGGTCCAAGTAGCCGCGCCCCTCCGCACGCGGCCGGCGGCGGCGTGCCCGGCCGGTTCCCTCATTTCAACGCCACGCGCAGCATCCGCAGGCCGTCGCCAGCCGCCACGCGACAGTCGTGCGCGATCGCCGCGGGAACCAGCACGGTTGAACCGACCTGCATGTCGATGGCGTCGAAGGGCGCGGCGATCGATCCAAGTTCGAGGCCCAACCGCCCCTGCCCGGCCAGACCGATGAGCACCACGCAGGCCCGCCCGTCGCCCACGGCGATCTGTTGGCCGGCCAGCGGCTGGTGGCAGTCGATGTTGAAGAAATCGGTCTCGCAGACGCGCTTGAAGGATTCGCCGTCGGTGATGCGCAGGCCCCGCGAGGCCGGGCCGAAGTCGATGCACTCCATGCCCTCGGCGATGTGCAGTTGCCGCCCGGCGCGGCCCCAGTCAAACACGCGGAACGTGGTGTCGCTGGGTGTCATCACCTCCGCCACCAGCACGCCCGCGCCCAGCGCGTGAACCGTGCCGCTGGGGAGCGTGTGGCATGTGCCGGGCACCGCGGCGGTCTCGATCAGATCGTCGGCCACGGTCTCATCGGCGATGTGCGCGGCGAACTGCTCGCGCGAAAGGCCCTGCTTCACGCCCTTGTAGATCATCGCGCCCGGCTCGCAGTCCAGAATGAACCAGCACTCGGTCTTGAGGTGCGCATCCGGGTGGCGCTGGGCGTAGTCCGCGGTGGGGTGCGTCTGCACCGAGAGGTTGTCGGCGGCATCGATGAACTTGACCAGGAGCGGGAAGTTGCCTTCGCGCGTGGGCTTGGCCTTGCCGAGCAGGTCGGTGCCCCAGAGTTTGAGAGCGTCGTTGAGCGTTTGGCCCGCGAGCGGCCCGGCGTTGATGACCGAGCGGGCCGCGCCGCCGCCCGCGCCGCTGGCGCTGGTGGCGGGCATGTCGGCGAGTTCCCAGGATTCGCCGTACTTGGCCGCGGCGTCGGGAAGCACCTTACCGAGGTTTTCGAGGCCGCGCCCGCCCCAGACCTTCTCGTAGAGAAGGGGGCGGAACGTGAGCGGGTAGAGGGGGGGTGTGGGCGCGGGCATGGAGGGAGAATATCGGCACGGGCCGGGCGGGGCTTGCCCGCGGCGGGGTGGGGCCCTGCCGCTACAATCACCGCATGACCATCAAGGCCATTCAGGAACTGCTGGATACTGAGCCTTTTCGCCCCTTTACGCTGCGGATCGCCGATGGCCACACGGTGGCGGTGGACAACCCGCACATGGTGGCGTTTCTGGGCACGGGCCGCACGCTCTTCGTGGCGCACTCCAAGACCGACCGATTCGAACTCATCGACCTGTTGATGGTTGTGTCCGCGGTCGTCGGCGGTGCGCGGCCGGGCGGGCGACGCAAACGGGCGGCGTGAGGGTGCCTGCTCGTTGCGTCGGTGCATCCCTGTGCGAGGTGGCGCACCACTACGCGGCCGGCCGTTGGTCGCGGGCCGCATCCGCAGCGGGCCCGGAGACCGGCGCTGGGGCTGGCCGCCACAGGCGCTCGGGATGCTCGGCCTGCAGGTGCTCAAAGTACCGCCGCAGGTCGTGCCCGAAGCGGGCATCAAGTTGCATGGCACGCTCGCGGACTTCCTGCACGATGGGGCTGTCTTCATACATGCGGAGGACTCCACACGGACACATGCCAACGCAGGCTCACACATTGAACAGAAAGTGGCACACGTCCCCGTCCTGCATCACATACCCCTTGCCCTCGGTGCGCATCTTGCCCGCGTCGCGGATAGCCTTCTCGCTCTTGTGTTTTTCGAGGTCGGCCACGGAGTAGATCTCGGCACGGATGAAGCCGCGCTCGAAATCGGTGTGGATCACGCCCGCGGCCTGCGGAGCGGTTGAGCCCACGTGAACCGTCCACGCGCGGACTTCCTTCTCGCCCGCGGTGTAGAAACTCTGCAGGCCCAGCAGTTTGTACGCGCTGCGTGAGAGGGCCGCGAGGGCGGGCTCCTCCATGCCCATGCTGGCGAGCAGTTCCTTCTTGTCGGCCTCGCCCAGTTCGGCCAGTTCGCTCTCGATCTTGGCGCACACGGGCACAACCTCCATGCCCTCGGCCTTGGCCCGCTCGCGCACCTTCATGGCCAGGGGGCCTTTGCCATGCACATCGCCCTCGTCCACGTTCGCCACATACAGCACGCGCTTGGCCGAGAGCATGCCCAAACTCTTGAGCACCCTGAGTTCCTCGGCATCGGTGAACTGCCCCAGCACCGTTCGTGCGGGCTTGCCCGCGGCCAGCACGGGGCTCAGGGCCTTGAGCACGTTGTGGCGGGCGATGTCTTCCTTCTTCCCGCCCTTCGCGGCACGCTCGGCCTTGCCCAGCGACCCCTCGACGGTTTGCAAGTCGGCGAGGATGAGTTCGATCTCGATCGTCTCGATGTCGCGGATCGGATCGACGGTGCCCTCGACGTGCGTGATCTCCTCGCCGCCGGGTGTGTTCTCAAAGCACCGCACCACGTGCAAAATCGCGTCCACCTCGCGGATGTGCGAAAGGAACTTGTTGCCAAGCCCTTCGCCCTCGCTGGCCCCCTTCACAATCCCCGCGATGTCCACCAGCCGCAGGCTTGTGGGGACGACTTTCTGGGGGGGAATGAACGAGGCGATGATCGCCAGCCGCGGATCGGGGATCGCCACCACGCCGATGTTGGGCTCGATGGTGGCGAAGGGGTAGTTGGCCGCGAGCGCCCCCGCGGCGGTCAGGGCGTTGAACAGCGTGCTCTTGCCGACGTTGGGGAGACCGACGATGCCTGCTTCCATAAGGGCCGATTATTCGCCTGCCGCGCGAGCGAATCGCCCATGAAATGCAAAGGCGTGGGGCGCGAGGCATCGCGCCTTTCCTGTCCCCTGTCCCCTATGCCCTGTCCCCTGCTCAATACAGATACCACATCAGGCCCGCCACCACCAACCCGCTGAACAGGATCGTGGTGAAGATGATGCACGGGGCGAAGAGGGCGTTGTTGCGGCGGATGCGTGGGAAGAAGAGCCCGACCAGGCCCGCAACAAACAGCATTCCCAGAAACGCGAACACCGCCTGCGCGCCGGTGAGTGCCAACGTGAGGGTCGAGAGCGTGGTGAACATGCGAGGCTCCATGGCGATCGGGAAGACCGTGCCGCTCGATTATTCACCGGTCCGGGCGCTCGCGGCAAGGGCCTCAGGGCACCACCACCGAGTTGGTGAGCCGCTCGGTCCCCTCGGCATCGGAGACGCTGACCCGCACGCGCTTGCCGGCCAACGTGCCGGCCGCGCCGGGGAAGCCGAAGCGGCGCACGGCCGTCTCTCCCGGGGCCAGGTTGCTGATCGGTTGACGCTGGGCCGCCTGACCGGGCGCGCCGGCATCCACCTGCAGCGTGCGCGACGACGTGCCGGAGTTGGTGGCCGTCGTGATGACGATCACGTCGGGCCCGCTCGGACCGGGGCCGAGGATGACGGTGGTGGAGACATCCAGGTCCTTCAGCCCGATCGTGATCGGCGCCGACAGACGCAGCGGCGGGTAGGCCCGGTCAGCGCTCAGCCGCACGATGGCGTTCATCAGGCGCGGGCCGGCCTCTTCCGAGGCGCTGAAGGAGAAGGCGAAGGGCAGGCGCTGGGTCTGGCCGGGCGAGATCGAGAAGGGCATGGCCGATGAGGGTGTGAACCGCCAGCCGCGGGTCCCGCTCCCCCCGGCCCCGCTGCGCGGCGCGCCCGGCGGCACCATCAGCACCTCGCCCGAGATGCGCACGGGCCACGGGTTCGTGAGCGTGAGTGTGCGCTCGTGCTCGGCCGCGACGGCCGGGACGAACTCGGGGTCGATCTTGAACCCCTGCACGAAGAGCGCCAGGTTGGGGTCGATGCCCTCGATGAACACGGGCGTACGTTCGGCCGCGATGCGGTACATGCCGGCACCGTCGACCGGCGTGAGCGGGCGCACATTGCCGAACAGGTCTACGGCGTACACCTTGCCCAGGCCCAGGTACGCCGACACGACGGCGCTGGCCGGATCGGCCGATTCGTTCCACAAGGCCAGCGCGCCCGACTGCACGCCGGCCGTGCCGTCGGTGCCGAAGGCCACGGTGTCTGAAAGGATGTAGCAGCGCACGCCCGCGGGTGCGGGCAACTCACCCACGACCCTGCGCGGGGCCAGGTGGGTCGCCAGCGCCCGCCACACGGCCGCGGTGGGCTCCGGGCGGGGCACGCCGCGCCCGGCTTCGTCGTCGCCCGTGCGCCACGGGTCGGTGAGTTGCAGGCGTGCGGGCTGGCGGCCCAGGGTGGTGTCGCCGGGGTCGCCCAGTGCGGCCCAGAGGGTGATGGCGCGGCGTGCCAGATCGTTCACGGCCGCGCGCCGTCCGAAGAGGTCGGGCTGGGCGTGCTCAACCTCCACGGTGAGGCGGCCGGCGGGCACCGGCGAAGAGAGGATTTCGGCACGCCAGCGCTGCACGGCCTCGGGGATGGCGGCCACCTGATACTCACGCGGCAGGGCGAGGATGAGCGTGTCGATGCCCGCGCTGGTGCCCGCGTCGGGCCACGGCCACTCGGCCCGCCACGGCACGCTGAGCATGGGGCCGGGCACGAGTTTGGACAGGACCTCGCGGAACGGGGCCACGCGCCGGCCCAGGAGCGGGCTGAGCAGGTGGTCGCGCTGGCCGGCGGAGCCGATCTGCCATTGGTTGATGCGCTGGCCGTACTGGTCGAGAATGTCCAGGAGCGCCGGCAGCCACTCCTTGCGGTCCAGCGCGACGAGGGCGAGCGGGTCGCCGGGGTCGATGCGCAGCCGCCGGGCGAGTTCGGGCGAGACCGACGAGAGCCAGAGCGAGACCGACACCGAGTCTCGCAGAAGGCCGTCGATCAACGATCGGAACGCGGCCCGCTGGTTGAGGTGCGAGGTCTCTCGCTCCCCCGCGCTCCACAGGGGGATGGTCGCTGCGCCCATGCCCAGCGAGCGGACCCACGCCCCGGCCTGCGCGTACTGCTCGGGGTGCAGGGCGCTGAACGCAATCGAGAACCGCTCGGCCTGTCCGGGTGTGGGGTGAGGCATGCTCAGGTCCTCGGGCCGGTGCGGCCGCAGCCAGAGGAACGCCGTCTCGTGCGTGCCGATGAGCATCTCGTCGGCGTACAACTCCATCCGGGCGTGATACCAGCCGGGACGCGGCAGGTCGGGCGACCACGAGAACTGCCCGCCGCCCGCCGGCAGTGTGCGGCGCTCGCGGGCGATGGACTCGTCGTCGATATCCCTGAGCGTGAGCACGGCCGACATCGGTTCGCCGGTCAGGTCGCGCACGATGGCCGTGAGGAGCGGTGCCCGCGGGGCGTCTTCGCCGATGGTCAGGGCCTGGCCCGACGCGGGCTCGAGCGACACTTTGGGCGCTTGGAACACGCCCACGTCGTCGAACGATGCGGTGCCCGAGAAGTCCTGCTTCCACACATGCTGCGGCCCCGCGATCGAGGCGGGCAGGAACTGCTCGGGCTGCAGGAGCAGGAGTTCGATCTGGATGAACGCCGCGTCGGTGTAGACGCCCGGGAGGGAGACCGAGACCGGCATCCACTCGTTCGTGTCCGGGCTGGTGAGAACGAGGTTGCTGCGGCGCTGGGTGCCGTCGATGGGGCTGCCCGCGCCATCCAGGAACTGGGCGCTCACGGCCGCGCGGGCGTTGACAAGCCCGTCGGTGCGCACCTGGCCCGACACGAGGTAATCGGCCCCCGCGAACACGGGCAGTGTGGACCCTCCCAAGCGCAGGGCCGTGCTCCCGCCGCGAGTGGGCAGGCGGATCGAGACGCGCCCGTTGTGCGCGAGGGTGCTGTCGTAGGCTGCCTGGTTTTTGGCGGGGAAGCCGGGGCGTTCTCGTGCCGGCGGGTTGGTCTGGGCGCGAAACCAGCCCCGCGGCACCGGCTCGGGGTTGAACGTTGGCGACGTCGGGTCGGCCCGCTCCTCGAAGTCGAAGAACCGCACCACGCGCCCCGCGGCTTCGGGCCGCGTGACGCCTGGGTCCGGGTGCCCTGGCCTTGCGGGGGCCGCCGTGTCGGGGGGTTGGGCCGTGGCGCTGCCGGCCAAGGCCCCGCAGACCAGCAATGAGCGCGCGATGACAGCCCGGTGAGACACGCCAGTCTTATCGGCCGTTTGGGCGCTGGGGCTTGGCCCGGTGCCGTGCCTCAGGCCGCGGCGGCCGTGGGCTTGAACGCGAACCGGGGCGGCTGGAGCACGCGAAGGTCGAACTCGGTGGGTTCGCCCGCCTCGAAGAGGTCCGCCGCCACGCCCTGGCCCTCCGCTCGGGCCACCCAGAGGTCTCGGCGCAGGCGCAGGTCGATCTCCGGGCCGACCTGCTCGTCCGCGTGGCCGCCCATGTCCACCGTGCGGAAGATAGGGCGGACGGCGGGGCGGCAGGGCCGCAGCGGGTGGTGCTGCGAGACGACGCAGGTGATGCCGGTGTTGAGTTGAACGAGCGTTCCGGGGCAGAAGGCCGGGACGGCGTGCAGCAGGGCCTTGAACACGATGGGGTCGATGCCGCGCCGACGCGATTCGAGCAGCAGCCGCTTGAGCACACGGACCACGGGCCAGCGTGCGCCGGTGCGGGCGCCGCGCATCTCCTCGTCGGCGGGTCCGACCGGTGTTTCCGGGCTGCTGACGCGGGCGCGGAAGCGGTCGTAGAGGTCGGCCACGGCGATCACGCGGGCGAAGATGTGAATCTCGGAGCCGCCGAGTGCGCGGGCCGTTGGGGGCGGGCCGGGGCGGGCCACGTCCGGGTAGCCGCGCCCGTCGAAACGCTGGTGGTGCTGGAGCACGGCGGTGGATGCGGTGGCATCGACGCTTCCGTGGACACGCTCGTAGCCGAGGCGCACGTGCTCCTGCCAGGCGGGGTCGGCCTCATCGCCTGTCCGCGTATAGCGGTCGATAACGGCCTGGGGCAGGTCAAGCACACCGCAATCGTGCAGCAGGGCGCCGATGCCCAGGTTCTCGACATTGCGGGCGGAGTTGGGCGAAACGCGGGCCCGCTGCTGAACGAAGTAGCCGTCCAGTTTCAGCCCCAGCAGCAGGCTGAGAAAGCAGACGTTGCTCGAATGGGCCACCAGAGGCGCGTTGCGCCCGACAATGTCTTGCACCAGCACCTGGCTGGCGGGCTGCTCGGAGAGTTTCTCAATCAGCCCGCGGATCGCGCGCCCGTAGTCCTTGAAGGCCAGGTCCGCGCCCGCGCGCCGGGCCACAGGATCCAGCGCCTCGCCCAGCGTGGCCGCCAGCGCGGCGTGCTGCGAGATGACCGCCGGATTGATGTATTTTAGCACCGACTCCAGCCCCGGGTACCCGATCCAGACCAGCGGCACGCCCAGATCGTCCAGTCGCTCGATCGCGGGCCGGTCCAGCACGAAGCCGGGGCGCAGCAGCACGTGCCCCGGGTGCTCGGGGTGATCGACAGCCAGGGCGAGGGCCATGCCGGGTCGGGCGCTATGGATGGGCACGCTCAGCATGAGGGGGACCAGCAGTGTGCCTTCTGTTCATCGGAGCGGGCCGCCCCGGCGAAACGCCGAGGTTGGCTTGCACGGTCCGAAAACCCCGACCGGCTCCGTGCATCCGGCACATGGGGCGCGGCCCGCACAATCGCGCCAACGGGAGGCGGGTGCTCAGTAGTCGTAGCCGCGCACGCCGCCGGGGGTGTCTCGCAGGCGTCTGCCGCCGACGGGGAGGTTGGAGAACACGGCGGATGCACCGGGTTGGGCATCGGCGGGGGCGAGTTGGGCGGCGTGCCCATCGACAAAGAGCATGGGCACGGCATCGGTGCGATCGCGCGGGTAACCGCCGGGCGGGGGCCAGAGATAGGGGGTGTCATAGTCCCAGAGCAGGACCTTGCGAGCGGGGAAGACGGCCTCGTGAACCTTGACAGCGCGGAGGAGCGTGTCGGAGGGGACAGTTCCTGCGACCCACACGGCGGGGTCGGCGACGAAACTGAGGCCGTACTGATAGCAAGAGGTCGTCCACAGCGGCCTGGAACCGGGGCGGTTGAAGTTCGGTGGATTGCGCTTGGTGGCCTTGGGCGCCAGGTATGGGGCGGCGGGGGCGTGCGCTGCGGCCATCAGGTCGGGCATGAGCAGGGGCCAGTGGATGTCGATCTGAAAGTGGCCGAAGCTAAACGCATCCCCGACAGCGCCAAAGGGCAGTGGGTGGCCCGTGTCACGGGTTGAGTAGGGGAAGGAGTCGCGGAACTCGCTGTAATACACGCCGAAGCGGTTGGCCAGGTCGCGGAGTTTGGAGAGGCTGAGCGCGCGATCCGCGCCCTCTCTTGCACGCGCCAGCGCCGAAGCCGAGAGCGACACGAGCACGAGCAGGACGGCGATCACGACGAGGGTCTCGATGATCGTAAAGGCGCGCGGGCGCAGCCTGGGCGGCTTGGTGCGCGGGGCATCCTGCACGGCACGACCTTTGCGCGGGCGATTCATTTGGGCAGGCCCGCGATGGGAAGCACAGGCCGGCCTTCGCCTTCCGGCGGCAGGTCATAGTACGAAACGCCGCACAACCGCCACGACCCATCCGGAGCATCGTTGACCAACCAAAGTCCGAAGCGAACCGATTGGCCTGCGTGCTTCCCGGTGCGGGCGATGCCGGTGAACACAACTTCGTAAATGGGCTTCTCGATCGGCGCTACGCGCGAACCGGCCCCATGCATGCTCACCTCCAGCCCGAGCACCGGACCCGCTTCGTAGCGTCCCTTGCGGTTGCGAACACGGACGACAGCGCTGGTGATGTCCACATCAAGGTTGCGGAAGTAGTCGGTCGTGTCCTTCCAGTAGGAGAGGCGGTGGGCATCCGTCCCCGAGGCCAGGCCCTTGGGCAGCCGCAGCCGCTTGCGGAGTGCAAGGTCCTCGAACGTGAGGGGGGTCTCGTCGGCGATCGCCCCGAGCGCCAGTTCGGTCTCTGCGGCCAAGGCGACCGATCGCCCCGGAGAGAGCGCGTGCGGGCCGAGCGCGCCGGCACCCGCCGCGACGGCCGCGGAGAGGGACGCGAACTTCGGGGCGGGGAGCGTGGTCGCCTCGCCCGCCACAACCGCCTTCCCGCCCGCGGCGGCCGGGCCTGATTCTTCCGCGGACGACGGTTGCCCTCCACCCGGGCGCGCGAACCACAGCCATCCGCCCAACGTAACCAGCGCAACACACGCCACAATGGCCAACACCCACGCTCGCGGCATCAGGGGCACTCCCGGCACAGAGCATCCACAACGTCAACAGCCGCAGCGGACCTGTATCGCCGTTATATTGCCCTGCGCATCTTCCTGCACGAACGGGGCCAAACACGCGCATCCTGCCGGACAGGTCCAATGCACGATCCAATCGGTACCCGTAACCCCAGCCGAACAATCCACCGGCGCGGGCACCTGGCGCGGGGCTTGGGCCGAAGCCACTGAGGCCGCAGCCAGCAAGGCGAGCGAACATGCGCACAGACCGAACGAGCGACGGGCAAGCTTGATGTCCAACATGCGAGGCTCCTTGTTGGGGCCCCGATGGTGAGGCCCCGATAACCGAGGCTACATCGGGTTTTTGGCCGCGTCAAGGAAACTTTCAGATTATATTTGCACTGTACGCGGCGAGGCGTGCGATCGTTCCCGCGTACCACAGACGCAAGAACATACAGATCTGTGGATGTCTTGGCTTGCGTCCGCGTCGCCGCTGCCACAGATTTGTGGCAGCGCTGGCACAAATCTGTGGAAGTGCATAATCAATATTGTGTCCGCGCCGAGCCGTGGCCAAGCCCGCGCCGATCACATGCCGAATCCGCATCAGCGGGGCAGGAACGATACACCCTCCGGCACGCGCGGCGAGATGAACACGATCACACGCTGCGGGGCCTTCCCGCCCGCACCCGAAGTGGCTCCCGAGCCGACCGTCAGCAGGATTTCGCCCAGGGTCGTGGACCGAAAGCCCGCACCCTCGGGCGCTTGCGGGCCTGGAACGGTCGAATCCACGGGGGGTTTGGCCTCGATATCGGCCGGTGTGCGCGGCCCGCGTTGCACCTCGCCCGGACGGGGCGGCAGGCTTGGTGCGGCGGCCGCATCGGCTGTGGCCGCGGGAGCGGCCTCCGTGGGCTTGTCGGTCCAGGAAACGCCCGGCACCCAAAAGAGCAGCACGATCGACTCGTTGCGGCCCAGTTCGATCGCCGCGAGCATGCGCCGGATGGAGACCCCCTGATCCTCCAATCCGCGCACACGGGCAACGCCCGTGAGTTCATCCAGCGCGCGCGGGCGGCGGAGCAGCCCGGCCTCAACCCATTGCGGCATGATCTCCAGCCGCACAACCGCCTCGACCGTGCCCGCGTCGGTCATGCGCGGCTCGGGCCAGCAGCGCGCGAGCAGACGCACGATGCCCGCGTTGATCGGTTGCCGCGAATCGGCCAGCGCGATGACGCGCGGCTGATCGCTCCCGCCGTCGCGCAGGGCATCCACCCAGCGCGGGCCGGGATTGATGGGCAGGCGCGACAGCGAGGCGCCCGCGGCAGACTCTGCCGATTCGGTGGCACGCACCAGTTCGGCCTGAAGGCCCTCGGCCCGGTCGCTGGGGATTTTCAGGATTCGCACCCCGCTGCCCTCCCACAACGAGCGCAGGGGCGCAGACAGCGGCGGCGGGCCTTCCTCATAGCGTACGAACGTGGAGGCGATGACGCTTGCATCGACGGAGAGCGTGAGCGTGCGCCATTCGATGCCGCCTTCCGCCGCGAACACGGGTTGCGCCAGCGACAGCGTGCCTGCACCGGCATCGTGCATGGTTGGGGCATCCGTGCAGCCCGCACCAGCCGCAGTCATTGCCACGAGAACGCAGGTTCTCCAGGTTCTCATTGGGGCACGGTGCATAGCCCGGCAGGGTAGCGGAAGGGGTGTTGGGCCAGCGGAAAAGATCGCAACTCGCAACCGGACGGGCGGGCGGTGCGAATGGAGAGGCAGGAGGCGCGCATGTGGCAGATGCTGATAGTGGGGGGGGCGACGGTTGCTGCTACTCTCGGCGCCGCTCGCCCCGCGCCTCT
>CAZNEU010000033.1:0-5549 GCA_964571915.1 uncultured Phycisphaeraceae bacterium | reverse complement strand
TCACCGCGCCCGGGTTGAAGCCGACGGCGTTGGCGGCATTGGTGGGTGTGATGGCGCTGCTGCTGAAGCGCAGGCCCAGGGCCGTGGCGTCCTCGTTGCTGAGTTCGGCGATCACGGCCGCGATGAGCACCTGCCGCCCCGGGCGGTCGAGTTGGTTGATGAGGCTGATGACGGCATCGGCGAACTCCGCCGGCGCGAGCACCATGAGCGAGTTGGAGCGTTGGACCGGCACCACGCGGATCCTGGAAACGAGCGTCGAGGCGCCGGTGCTGTCGGTGGGCGGCCGGGCCCGCTGCCACCAGAACTGGAGCGACTGCGGCTGGGTGGTGGTCGATTGCGAGAAACCGCCGTCGCCGGTCGGTGTGACGGACGTCGAACTGAAGGGCGAAAGGCCCGCGCTCGCGCTGGAGGAAAGGTCGTTGCTCACACGCCGAACCGCCGCGAGCGTGCCCTCCTGGGCGAGCAGCGCGTTCACCTGCTCGGCCAGGTCTTCCGCGATGGCGTGCTTGAGGTCCACCACGCGCGGCGTGCCGGTGGTGCGGGGCTGATCCAGGTCGGCGATGATGCGTTCGATCACATCGAGGTTGTCGGGACTCCTGGCCACCACCACGATCCGCTGGGCCTCGGGGATGGCCTGGAACGAGAACTGACCGGCGAGGCGGCCCACACCCTGCGAAAGGCCGCCCACGCTGCGTGCCGCGGAGACGCCGAAGAGACCCTCAAGGGTGTCGCGGACCTTGATGGGGTCGGCGTGCTGGAGTTCGAAGACACGGGGGACCACGGCCTCCTGCGGCACGGCCACATCCCACTGCTCCTTCACCTGCTTGCGGATTTTCTCCACGATGGCGGGTTCGCCCAGCACCGTCACCGCGTTCTGCTGGCGGTTGCTGGTTACGCGAATGTTGCCCAGCGTGCCGCTGGCGCTGGCGGCGGCACGCGCACCGGCCTGATTGCCTCCCGCGCTCCCTCCACCGCCACCACCACCCGCAGGCTGTCCAAACGTGGGCGCGGCACCGCCGCCCCCGCCACCCTGGCCGCCGAAGAACTGGCGGAAGGGATTGTTCTGGCCGCCACCCCCGCCCGCCCCGCCGCCCACGCCCGGTTGTGCCCCCGTGGTGGTGCGGTTGCTGGCATCGCCGAAGAGTTCGCGGATATTGGCGGCGACCTGGTCGGCATCGGCGTACTTGAGGTGGAAGGTTTCGGAGACCAGGCCCGCCGCGCTGGGACGGTCGAGCGAGGCGATAAGGCGCTCCATGCGCTGGAGGAGGGCGACGGGGGCGGTGATGATGATCTGGTTGGAGTCGGCATCGACGACGAGTTTGGCGTAGTCGGGGAGGTTGCCCTTGACGATCTCGCCGATGGTCGCGGCGTTGCCGGCCCGCAGACCGAACACCTTCTGGGCGACGGTGCCCTGGTCCTGACGCTCGAGCGTGGATTGGTCGGGCGTGATGACGGGCACGTTCTGGCGGTCGATCTCGGCCTGGTCTCTGAGGAGAATCAGGGTGGGTGTCTCCACCACCCCCACACCCACCTGCTGCAGAGCCAGGAAGACGAGGTCGAGGGCCTGGTCGCGCGGCACCAGCCGGTCGGAGACGATCGTCACGCGGCGTGCCAGCACATCCTGCTGCGGCATCACCACCTTGCCGGTGCTCTCCACGATGAAGGGGATCAACTCGCTCACAGCCGCGGACTTGAAGGCGAGGATCGCGGGCTCGGTGGCCTTGATGCGCCGGCCCAGCACGTCGAACGTGTCGGGCACCGGGGTCGGTTTCTTGACCTCCGCGGCCGCAACCGGCTCCGCGCTCGGTGCGGGCGCGGCCGGTGGTGCCCCCGCGGGCTTGGCGTCTTGCGACCACGCCGCGGGAACGGGCGCGAGCGACCCGGCGACAAGGAACAGGGCGTGGGCGGCGTGGCGGCTGAAGCCGCGCGGGGGAGAGGAGCGAGCGAAGATCATCGTGGGCCTCACGGGTTGGCGCCGGAGCGGCGCTCGGGATCGGTCGGCGGGGGTGGTGGCGGCGGAGCGGGTGGCTGGTTGTCGCCGTCGCCGTCTGACGGCGCGGGGGGCGGAACGGGAAAGCCCTGCGGCGGAACCGGCAACGGCTGGGGCTGGAGCGGCACAACATTGGCACCCGCCGGCTGCGGAATGCCGGGCACCGTGGGCGCGGGCGCAGCGGCGGGCTTGGGCAGCGGGAGCGGCGGAGGGGGTGGCGCACCCTGCCACACGCTCATCGGCTGCGAGAGGTTGACGGGGTTGCGGTCAAAGAGTGAGACGTTGAACTCCGCCCCGCTCCAGAGGACCCTGGCCGCCCAGGGGGGATCAAGAGCGACCACCGAGATGCCGAAGTCCGTCGCGCCGAGTTTCACACGTTTGCCGTCGGCGAACCAGGCCTCATCGGCCGCCATGCCCACGAGCGCGGGACCCGCGTAGTGCGCAGCCAGAGCGGGCTTGGGGGCGGCCTTGTCGGGCACGCGCACGGCCCCGAAGGGCGCCCGCGCGCTGATGCGGTCGGCCGATTGAGCCAGCGCGGTATCAAAATCAGTCTGCGACCTGGCCAGCACCTCCGCGGGAACGGGTGCGGGCGACCGGCCCGGCGCGGCGGTGAGGGCGGGCAGCAGCGGCCAGGCGCACAGCGTCAGCAGAATGAGCGTGGCGACGATCGCGGCCAGCGCCAGCGTGCCCAGACGGCGGCCGGGCGAGAGAAGGTCCTGCACCACACCAACAAGATCGGATGCGGGCATCATGGTGCGCCCCCCCGTCCGCCGGCCGCCACGGCTCGGGTCGCGGCACGCGGCCCGGCAAGCACCCACGCCTCAATGGTGAGGTTCACCACCAGCGGACCCGCATCGCCGGGCTTGCGGGCACCGCCCCCCCCACCCTGCTTGCGGAGAGAAACCTTCGAGACGTTGGCCACTTCCCGGGCGTGCTCGAGGTCTTTGAGGATGGAGACGAGCGAGAGCACATCGGTCTCAAACGAGAGTTCGGCAACCAGCCGGTCGAGTTGGCGGTCGCCGGCGAGCGCCCGCGGCGGGTCGGGCATGAGCGGGGCCGACTCGCGGTAGGTGATGCGCGGGTTCACCTTGGCCGCGGCGAAGACCTGGTTGATGCGCCCCTCGAACGCGGCGGAACTCTCGATGCTCGGGGCCGGAACATGGGGCTGACCGAAGACCGTGGCCCCCTGCGCCACCACGCGCTCGCTGTCGGCCACGCGCGCCCGCACCTGGGCCTTGGCACGCAGCGAGGCTTCAATGCGTGAGCCCTCGACGGCGTACCGCTGGCGCGCCGCCAGCACGGGATCGATCACCGCAAAGAAGGCCGCGATGAACACGACCAGGAGCGTGAGCCATTGACCCGCGCGGGGAAGGGCGCGGAAACGGGCGAGCAACGTGTTCATTGCCCACCCCCCGCGCTCTGCAGCGTGCGCCGCCGGGCCTGGAGTTTGTCGGCTTCGGCCAGCAACCGTTGCTTGTCGGCCTCGCTCACGCCCGGCCGGCCCGCGGCGGCCTTGCGCTGGCCCCACTCACGCGTGGCGGTGGCGAGGTCCAGGGCTTCTATCTGGCCGTCGCTGAGCGCGCCGGGCATGACCGGCGCTTTGGCCGCGGCCGCGGCGGGCGCTGCGGTGGTGGTGCCCGTGCGCGCGGCACCGGCGGGCTGACGGCCGCCAGCGGCTTGTGGCGTGGGGGTCTGCGGCGCGGGACGGGTGGCCGGGGGCGCGGTTGAGGCTGCGGGGGCGGTCGCGCTGCGGGCCGCGAGCGCGCCAGCCGCGCCGAAGGGCTGGGCCACGCGTGCGGTGAGTTCGAACCGCGAAGAGTCAATCGAGGGCGCGCGGGCGTTATCGAAGACGCGCGAGCGGTTGATGGCATCGCGCCACTGGCTGACGAGGTCTGTCGAATCCGCCACGCCGGTAACGCGCACGTCCTTGCCGTATTCGAGCGTGAGTGTTTCGAGCGTGATGCCCTGGGGCATGGCGGCCGTCATGTCGGCCAGGAGTTTGGTCATGGGCCAGCGCCGGTCTTTGAGCAGTTGGTACATCTCCGCCTGCTTCTGGGCGGCCAAACTCTCGGAATCGTCTTCGCCGCTGGCCGCGGCGTGGCTCCTGAGCACCTCGTGGCGGGCCACGGCCAGGCCCAACGGTCCAAGAAGGGCGGTGGCGACGCACACGCCGATGATGGCCGCGGCCCGCCCGGGCGCGGCCAGAATCTCCGCCGCACGCACGATGGGCGGGCGATACGGCACCGGCGCGGCGGGGGTCATGGCACAGGCCGAATAGAGGCCGGGGTCGGGGCTGGTGCAGGCCAGGGCAGCGCCCAGGGCAAGGCCGAACTCGGCAAGCCACTCCGGGTCGGTGGAGGCACCGGAGACCGTGGCCAGCGACGCGGCGGGGTCGAGGTGCAGGCCGGTGCGATCGTGCTCGCGGGCCGCGGCATCGCCAAGGCCGGCGAGTTGCGTCTGTACCAGTGCGGCCCATGTGGGCGTGTCGTCAGGGTCTTCGCGGTGAACGCGGAGCGTGGGATGCCCGCCCGCGCGCGTGCAGAGCGTGAGAAGGCCCGATGCGGGCTGCACGCCGGCCGCCCACCCCGCGCTGGCGGCCTGAGCAAGGGCGATGAGCGCGAGCGGCTCAGGCACATGGACAACCGGCACGCTGCGCTGCCGCACGGGGTCGGTCAACTCCGGTGCGCCGTCGCCCGTCCACCCCAGGGCAAGCACAGCGGCGGGCGCATCGCCGGCGGCCCGCAGCACGGCGCCGGCACGCCGATGGGGCGCGTACGAGCCGCTCAACTCGGCCTCGGCCACCAGTTCGAGCGCGGCGGCGATGTGGGCCACGTCGCCCTCGGGCGCGGGAGACTTGATCGGACGGACCACGACACGCCCGGCGGGGATCAGGCAGACGACCGCCACGGGCTTGGCCCGCGCCAGCGCAGCACCCAGACCCGCACGGTCTGCGGCGGGGAGCGAGTCGGCCCGCTCGATGGCGGGAGACTTGCCCGAGCGCAGCACCAGCAGACGGGCCGCGTGGCCCTGTGTATGCACCACGGCCACGCGGCCTTGGACAGGGACTCGAACTCGGCCGTGCGTGCTGCTCATGGGTGAATGGGGACTGCCGGGGGGCGGGGCAAGGAACCGGGGAACCACCATCATCATCGGGCCACGAGCGAGCGGATGACCACAGGGTTCGAGGAACGATCGACCTCGACGAGCAGTTCTACCGTCAGACCGGTCGGTTCGTCGCGTCCGACCGACCGCATCTGGAAGACATTGCTGCGAACATCGATCAAGGGGAAGAGGTCGGCGAGGGAATCTCGCGACATCTGAGGGATATCCAGCAGGTCGGCGATGGAGGCGATGTCGCCACCCTGCTGGTCCCGAAACAGCACCAGCGCATCGCGGAGCGTGGGCGTGAGCAAAGAGAGGTACCCCAGCGTCTCGTCGCTGGCCGTGTTCACATTGAGTTTGCCGGGGTTGAGCACGCCGGGGTCGCCGATGGTACACTCGGCCAGCAGTTGCGTGAGTTCATCGCGGGTGAGGTTGGAGGGCTGGGCGCGGCCCGGCG
>CAZNEU010000032.1:0-11214 GCA_964571915.1 uncultured Phycisphaeraceae bacterium | reverse complement strand
GGGGGCGGCGCGGCGGAGGGGGGCCGATAGCACACAAAGCAGCCTTCCAGCCGCACGAGGCGTTCGGTGCAGTGTGTGTCGTCCACGCGCGGCCCTCCCCCCACCCCTCCCAAAGGGAGGGGAGACGTCGCGAGCGGGTCCGTCAGTCCATCCACCAACCGAAAGCCCACGGACTTCATGCCCGTTGTCGCCGGGTAACCCAGATACGACACCTGCACTTGCGCGGCACGCTTGGCAAACAACCCCGGCCGCGAGCCCACCGTGTTCCCCGCCAGGTCCACCAGCACGTCGATTGCATCGGCACGCACCAAAGCCGCGGCTTCATCGTCGCTCAAGGGCGTGACGTCCCGCCACGCCCCCCCACTTCCACCTCCCCCGGCACCGCCACCGCTCACTACCGCGCTGCGCAACTCGGCCGTCGTCGCGTCCGCGTGCGCAGAGCACGAGTACCCGAACACCGTGAACCGCGCGCGGTCGAGGTGGCTCATCAGCGGCAACACAAACCTTGCCACCGGGTGCTCACGCAGGTCCGGCGAAACGAACCCGATGCGGACCGGCCCCGCCAGGCGCGCCCCACTCACTGCGGGCAACGGCACAATCCCCCGCTCGTTCGCCGCGCCCAGTTCATGGTGTGCCGCGGCCAACCGCTCGGCGCTCACCGCGCTACTGCCCAGCATCGCAAACGCCCTCGCCCCCAGCACCATCGCGTCCGCTGGCCCGCGCGGCGAGCGGGCCAGAAACCCGTCGCACAGGCCGATGCACTCCGCCACGCGCCCAACCGCGCACAGCGACGAGGCCAACTGAAAAACCACGTCGCGGTCATCCGGCATCGCCTCCTGCGCACGCCGCAGCAGGTCGATCGAGCGCATGGAGGCGCGCCGGGTCCATTCCAGGTTGCTCAGGTTGAAGAGCGCCAGCCCGTCGCGGGGGTTCGCGGCCAGCAACCGTCCGAACACCCCCGCCGCTTCCGCCGCGTGCCCCGTTTGCACCAGCAGCCCCGCCAGCGTGTTCATGCACGCCGCGTTCGCCGGATCAATCTCGCACGCGCGGCGTGCGGCGGGCAGAGCCTCGCCCGATCGCCCCGCGCTGTGCAGCGCGATCGCCAGCAACTGCCACGCCGGCGCCCATGTTGGGTGCGCACGGGTGAGACGCCGCAACGGCTCGATGGCTTCGCCCGCGCGCCCCGCGTTGACCAACCCCTGGGCCGCCCGCAGTTGCCCGACCGCATCCATGCGTCAGCCTCCGCAACCACACCCGACTCGTCAACTCTGCAACTCATCAACTCGCCACAAACCGCTTCATCGCCGCGCCCGAGAGTTTCTTGCCCACCTCCCACGCCGGGCCGGGAAACCGGTGGCACGCCCCCACGCACGCCGCGAACGCCGCGATCACCTCGTCCGCATCAACGCGGCTCAGCACCAAGGGCGGGATGAGTTTGACCACGTCCAGCCGGTGCCCGGCCACCTGCGTAATCACCTTGTGTTCGCTCATCAGCGGCATGATGATGGCCTGGCAGAACAGACTCGCGTCGAGTTTGTGCAGCGTGTCCCAGCCCATCCGCAGCAGCACGCTGGCAGGGCGCTGGAACTCGATGGCAATGAGCAGCCCCTTGCCACGAACCTCTTTGACCATCTCAAACCCACCCAGCACGCGCCGCAGACCGCTCATGAGGTGCTCGCCCACGCTCGCGGCGTTCTCGATGATCCGCTCGTGCCTGAGCACGTGCAGGGCCGCCAGGCCCGCCACCATCGCCAGGTCGTTCTGCCCGAACGTGGTCTGAATCTTCGAGCAGTTGCTCATGCTGCTGAAGACGCTCGCGTGGATGCGCTCGGTCATCAGCACCGCGGCCACGGGCACATACCCGCCCGACAAACCCTTGGCGATGGTGATGAGGTCTGGCTGCCAATCCACGCCCGCGCCGAAGTGCTCGCACGCGAACCACCGACCCGTGCGCCCCAGCCCGGTCTGAATCTCATCCAGGATCAGTTTCGACCCGTGCAGGCCGCACAGACGCGACGCCTCGCGCAGGTACGCCCGGTCGGGCATGTGTACGCCCTTGCCCTGGATCGGCTCCACAATGAACGCGGCCACATCCCCCCGGGCCAGTTCCCGCTCCAGCGCGCCAAGGTCATCAAACGCAATCTCCGTCGTATCAGCCAGCAGCGGGCCGAAGCCCTCACGAAACTCCGGGTTGCCCGTAACCGCCAGCGCGCCCATCGACAGCCCGTGGTACGAGCGCTGGCAGTAGACGATGCGGGCCCGCCCCGTGGCCGCGCGGGCAAACTTGATCGCGGCCTCGTTCGCCTCGGTGCCCGCCGAACAGAAGAACACCTTCGTCAGGGCCTCGCCCGGTGCCACAGCGAGCAACTCCCTCGCGAGCAGGCCCGACACGCGGAACGCCCCCACGCCCAGCAGGTTGGGCAGGTCCAGGTCCATCGCCTGCCGGAGCGCATCGCGCACCACCGGGTGGTTGCGGCCCACGTTGAAGACCGCGTAGCCGCCCAGGCAATCAATGTAGCGCGCGCCCTTGTCATCCCACAGATACGCGCCCTCGCCGCGCACCCACTTCTGGTCAAAGCCGATGGTGCGCAGCACGGCCGCGTAGGCCGGGTTGATGTGCGCCTCGTGGAGATTGAGTGTGTCGTCCTGGGCCGCGTCGAGCATCGCCCGCACGTTCAGCGGCGGGGCACCCATGCCCGTCCAGGCCAGCCCCATGGGCGGCTTCTGGCCGGACGCATCGGGCACGACTTGGGAGGAAATCGCGGTGATACACGCAGGATACGCGCCCGCGGCAAGCCGGCACGCGGCGATTCACACGCCCCGCCGCGCCGCCACAAACATCATGCTCCCCGCCAAGTCGCGCCGGTGCATGGTCGCGAACCACGCCCGCGCCAGCGCCAGCCGCAGCGGCCAGAAGCGGTAGGCCCGGTTCATCTCCCGGGCCCGCTCACGCGCGAACGAGAAGCACTCTCCCGGCTCACGGGCTGCCCTTCCCCGCAGCCGCAGGAGCGCACGCCGCGCCGCCATCTCCCACGCGGTGTACGACAGCCGGCTCTCCACCTTCAGCCCCGGCACGGCGTGGATCGCTCGCTCCAGCGTTGCGGGCGCAAAGTCGCTCACGTGGCTGTGCGGGATCCACTTCGGAAACTCGGGGCCGAGTGCACGCACGGTCGCGTTCTCGAAGTTGTCGGTGTTGATGACCACCAGCCCGCCCGGCTTGGCGAAGCGTGCCAGGGTGGCGATGAACGGGATCGGGTCGGGCACGTGCTCGATCACCTCGAAGCAGGCGACACAATCGAAACTCGCTTCTTGAAGACCGGCGTGTTGAACGACATTGGCAATCACGTTCAGGCCCAGGGTGTCGCGTGCGTAGCGGGCCTCGTTCACGCTCGGCTCGGTGCCCGTACACGTGATGCCGCGCCCACCCCGGCGCGCCAGCCGCTGCAACAAAAAGCCGTAGCCCGTGCCCACATCGAGGAACGACTTCACGGCCCGAAGGTCGATCAACCTCGCCAGCGCGGCCTCGTTCACAAAACTGTTGAGTTTCTGACCCTGCCGGTGCCACGGGCTGTGGAACACCTCGCGGTAATACTGCGCCATTGCCCCGGGCGACATGACGACCGCCGGATGGATGAACCCGCACGCCTCACACCGCCTCACGGGGATATCCGGGAAGGGCATGTGCGCATCGAAAATCTCGCCCTTGCACAAGGGGCACGGCCCGCGCGGGACAAACCCCGCGGGAACGCCGCTCGCGCCAAATGGCTCACGGCTTCCTCCGGCGAACACTCGGCACCTCCCTCCGTCCTTTGTGAACTCGGAACTGTCTACTCTGAACTTTTTCCGCCCCCTACCGCCGCGCCAGCGAATCGCGGATCTCCGTGAGCAGCACCTGGTCTTTGGTGAGGGGCGTGGGCGGCGGCGGGGCCGCGGCCGCCTCCTTCTCAAAACGCCTGCGCGCGGTGTTGAACCCCTTCACCACCAGGAACACACACAACGCAAGGATGACGAAGTTGATCGTGATGGTGATGAAGTTGCCGTAGGCGAGCACCGGCCCGATCTTGCGAGCATCGGCCAGGCCCATCGGCGCGTCCGTCATGGCCGCCGCGTCCACGGCGGTGCGCACCTTGTCGTTCAGACCGATGTAGCGGTTCGTGAAGTCCGCGTTCCCGGGGATGGAGACGATCGGCATGATCATGTCCTCGATCACCGAGTTGATGATCTTGCCGAACGCGGCCCCGATGATGACACCGACGGCCAGGTCGAGCACGTTGCCCCTGAGCGCAAACTCCCGAAACTCCTTCACCATACCCATCGGTCTGCTCCTCGATGAATCCGTGGCTGGGCACAGGCCCAACAGGGCCGCGAGCATACCCCCCTCTAGCGCGTGCCCGCAAGTTTCCGCACCGTCATGTCGAACGTGCGCGTCATGCTGGCGTGCATCATGTAGACCACCAGGCCGTACACCCACGCGCCCACGAGCGAGCCGATGAGCAGGCCCACCCGTGCCGCGGCCAGGTCGGACTGCTGGATCGTGCGCGCCATCGCGTCCTCCGCCTGCACCGTGGCGAAGACGGCCGAAGCGGGGCTGAGGCCCGCCAGCACCGGGCCGATCAGCGGCAGGTCGCTGCCGGCGTTCCAGGCGCACAGGCCGATGGTGCCCGCCACCACCGCCACCACGCCCACCGTCGCCATCACGCTGCCGATCGTGCCCTTGCTCTTGAGGCTGAACTGGATGCCGATGATGGCGCAGAAGGCCACGAAGGGCACCGCCACGATCGCGGCCACCAGGCCCGCTTCGGGCAGCACCACCGGCACCACGGCCGTGGCCGCGGTGCCCGCCCCACCCCACCCGCCCACCCCGCTCGTGGTGCTCAGCAAGTAACTGCTCGCCACCGTCCCACCCCCCGCGCGCCCGAAGCCCCCCAGGCCGACGTACGCACCGGCAAGGATCATGGTGGCCAGCGGCGCGGCCAGCATCGGGATCGCGTACGCCATCAGGCCCTGAATCTTCCCCCACAAATACTGCTTCGCCTGGATGGGGGTGGTCAGGAGCAGGTCGAGCGTGCCGTCTTCACGCTCACGCGACACGCACGTGGCCGACATGTTCAGCACCACCAGCGCGATGACGGCCATCTCGCCCAGCACCACATAGAGCAGCACGGCGCGAAAATCCGCCACGCTGAGCGAGCCGGCGTGGAAGAACCAGACGATCATGCCGCCCAGCACGATGCCCGCGCCGATGAAGACGTATCTCGCCAGCACACGCAGGCCCGAGGCGTTGCGTGCCGCGGCCTCGCGCCAGGCCACCGGGTTGTGCCAGACCGTGCGGCCGATCTTGGCGCCGGGCGCGGCACTGCCGCGGCGCAGCAGGCGATCGAGCAGGCCGGCGCGACGAACGCCGGACACGCCCGTGATGGCGGTGAAGCCGCCCAGGCGCACCGTGGCGATGGACGCGAGCACGAGCACCACGCTGAAGCCGACCGAAAGCAGGCACCAGGTCGTTACGGGCCGCTCCAGAAACCACGCGGCCAGGCCGGCCTTGCTGCCGGCAGCGGCGCGCGGGTAGCCGGAAGGGTCGAGCAGTGCCCGCAGCGTGAGGAAGGGGTTGAGGGCGGTGGCCCACGACACCGCCACGCCGCCGAACCGCACGGTGTCGATGGCGATGGTGAGCGCGATGTACGAAACCACGGCGATGTAGAACGTGAAGACGGCCCGCCTGCCCACCAGGCGGCTGACCGAGAGCGCAATGGCCGCGGCACCGACAAGGAGAGCCGCGCACGCGGCGATCAGGTAACTGGCGAAGATCGACCGGCCCGGCACGCCGCCGAAATACTGCGTGGTGGCGAAGAGGGGCAGGCTGGAAAAGAGCAGGGCGAGGATGAAGAAGAGGCGGCCCAGGAGGTTGCCCAGCACGATCTGCGTGGCCGAGAGGGGCGTGGTGAGCAGGATGTCCCACGTCTTGGGGTCGGCCTCCTGAGCGATGGCCCCGGCCATGAAGACGGGGGCGAGGATGCAGATGAGGGCGACTTGCAGGTAGGCGATGTACTGAAACGACAGCGACCCCGCCGAGGCGAGTTCGCGGTACGACAGGTCGCCGCTCTTGGTGTTCCAGAGGAGCGCGTAGAGCAGCGCGATGATGAGCACGCCCAGGTACGAGGCCCGCATGTACATGTGGCGCGAGCGGCGCGAGCCGTTCTGGACCAGCCGCACCGCGATGGGGTTGGTGGGGCCGAGGTTCAGAAGCCAGCGGAGGATGAGGGGCATGGGCGGCGGAGTGTACGAACGTGGAACACGCGGCAATCGGAGGCGTTGGTGCGGGCAAAACGCAGGCGATGGTCACGCGGGCGCGAGGCCCCGCACCGCACGCTCAAACGCCCGTGCCAACGCCGCGCCGTCGCAGAGCGGGCTGGCGAGCAGTCGGGGTCGCAGTTGCTGCCGCAGCGCGGCCAGGTGCGCGGGGTCGGCGGCGAGGGCCACGGCCTTGTCGATGTATTCGTCGTCGGTGTGAGCGATCCACTCGGCGCAGCCCGCCGCGTGAAGGAGGGATGCGCCCACGCGCCGCACGTGCGTGCGCCCGCTGAGCGAGACCACGGGCACGCCCATGAACAGGGCCTCGCAGGTGGTGGCGGTGCCGCAGTAGGGGAAGGGGTCGAGCGCGACATCCACCTGCGCGTAGGTTTCGTAGTGCGCGCGCTTGCCGGGTGCGAAGGGGAGAAAATCCACGCGGCTCACGTCCAGCCCGTTCTCCGCGAGCATCTGCGTGAACACCTCGCGGATGGCGGGCAAATCGAGGCCGATGGTTTTGAGGAGCAGGCGCGAGTCGGGGAGGCGCGCGAGGATGCGGCCCCACGCGCGTGCCGCGCCGGGGGTGATCTTCATGAAGAGGTTGAAGGAGCCGAACGTGGTCGGGCCGCCGCCTTGCCGCGCGGCGGGCTGCGGCGCATCGGCGGGCGGTTGGAACGCGAGGAAGCAGCGGTCGAGGCGGATGAGTCGCTCGCTGTGCCAGGCATCGGCCTCGGCTCCGGGCGGGTCGGTGAGGGCATCGACGATGCGGAAGTCCACGCCCGGCACGCCCGTGGTGCTCGGGTAACCCAGGTAGGTGCCCTGCAGCGGCGCACAGCGTGCCGCGAAGATGCCGATGCGGCTGCCCTTGGTAAGACCGGCGAGGTCGATGAGCACGTCGAGTTGGTCGGCCCGGAGTCGGTCGATGAGCGCGGCATCGGGAAGCGCATCCACCATCGTCCAGGAGTCGGCGAGGCCGCGCAGGCGATCGGAGATGCCGTCAACCTTGGGCGCGGTCATGTAGAGGTGGGCGCTGTGGCGGGCCCTGTCTCGGTGGCGCAGGAGCGGCTCGAAAAAGAGGGCGACGGAGTGGGAACGGAAATCCGGCGAGAGGTAGCCGATGCGCAGGGGGCGGTCGGCGGCACGCGCGACGGCCGAGCCCGCGCGCATCGGCGCGCCCGTGCCAAGGCGGCCAGCGAGCAACCGGCCCGCGTGCTGGTGCGCGGCGAGCACCTCGTCGGGGGTGGCCCCGTCGAGGTAGTTGAGAGCGAGGGCGAGATTGGACGCGGCCTCGGCATCGCGCGGGTCGAGTTGCACGGCGCGCTGCAACAGCGGCGCGGCGCGATCGGTGCGGCCGCAGAGTCGCCAGAACATGCCCAGGGCACGCACCGACGGGGCGTGGGTGGGGTCCACGGCGAGGGCGCGCTCGTACGCCGCGATGCCTTCGTGGACGCGCTGCGCTTGCAGGAGCGCGTGGCCGAGGTTGGCGTGCGCGCCGGGGTCGAGGGGCGTGGCCGCGGCGATGCGGTTGAACCAGACGATGGCTTTGTCGGTCTGGCCCTGGCCGGCGAGGACAAGCGCCATGGTGTTGGCGAAGTCTGCCCGCGCGGGTGCCGCGGCGAGGGCGCGGGCCACGAAGAACTCCGCCTGCACGGCCTGACCGAGGGCCAGCAGGCAGAGGGCGTTGAGGTGGTTGGCCTCGGCATCGGCAGGCTTGCGCTGGAGGATGCGCGTGAGCAGCGTGCGGGCATCGGCGAAACGGCCTGCGTGGTAGAGGGCGATCACGGCCTGCATCTGGTCGGGCGGTGCGGCCATGGCTGCTGCTGTGCTCCTGTGTCCTCCATCGGGCCGCGGAAAAGAGGGGGGCCAAAAACGAAAAACGTCCGCGCTGCGGACGGCTGTCTACCGGAATCCACTTTCCAAAAAGAAAGAGGACCCTGTGAAATCAATCACAAGGCCCCTGGAGGAGAGAGTACTGGGTAAAAGGGGCCTTGCGCGATTCGACGCGACACGACCCTTCGATGAAGATCATACATCAATACGGCCGCAAGGCAAGCACAGTTCCATTTTTCGGCATAAACCCAACCATGTCATCAGGTTATACACCTGTTTTCCACGAACCACTGCCGAACAGTACGAGGTTTGTTCGGTATTTTCTGCCTCATGCGCCCACCAACGCCGAAAGAGCCGCTCCCAGACGCTGGCCGAAGGCCTGTCCATCGCACAGGCTGGAGCCCAGCAGTTGCGGCCGCAGGCTGGCGCGGAGGGCGTGGAGGCGTGCCGGGTTGCTGGCCAGACCGGCGGCCTGCGCGACGTAGTCGTCATCGGTGGTGGCGAGCAGGCTGGGCTGGCCGACGGCCGTGAGCAATGAGAGGCCCACGCGCGCGGCGTGAACGGAGCCGACCCTGGAGACGACGGGCACGCCCATGAGCAGGGCCTCGCAGGTGGTGGTGGTGCCGCAGTAGGGGAAGGTGTCGAGGGCGATATCGATGTGGGTGTATTCGGCGAGGTGAGCGGCGAGGCCGTTCGTGGGGCCGCGCAGTTCGATGCGCTTCGGGTCAATCCCGGCGCGGCGGAGACGGATGGCCACGCTCTCGCAGACCTCGGCCTGATCGAGGCCGGCGGTTTTGATGAGCAGGGTCGAGCCGGGCACGGCATCGAGCACGCGCTTCCAGAGGACGAGCAGGGCTTCGTTGATTTTTCGCAGCGTGTTGAAGGAGCCGAAAACCACGCGGCCCGTGCCCGCACGCGGGGCCACGGGCGGCGCATCCGCCGGGGGCGCGTAGCACAGGAAGCACCCGGGCAGGCGCACGAGGCGCTCGAGGCCCGGGGGGTCGTGGGCCGGCGGATCGGTGAGCGCATCGACCAGACGTGCGTCGATCGTGGGCACGCCGGTGATGCAGGGATAACCCACGTAGGAAACCTGCACGGGCGCGGGGCGGCGGATCATGACGCGCTGGTTGTGGCCGGCCATGAGGCCGGAGAGTTCGATGAGCACATCGACGCGATCATCGCGGATGGTGCCGGCGACGGCGGCGGGATCGGCCTTGGGGAAGGTTCGCCACGCGGCGTGAGCGTCGTCGGCCAGCAGGGTGCGCAGGCCGGCCGACTCGGCGTCTTCCTCGTTGGTGGTGGAGTAGATGTGGAGTTGGAAGCAGCTGCGCGGGAGGTGCTGGAGGATGGGGCGTGCAAAGTACGCCACGGAGTGGCGGCGCAGATCGGGGCTGAGGATGCCGACGCGCAGGCGGCGCGGGGCGGCCGCGATTGCGGGCGACACCACGGACGGCGCTGGATGCGCGGGGCTTTGTTCGGCCAGCAGGTGGCCGAAGCGGCGGTGCGCGTCGATGGACTCGACGACGGGGACGTTGGGCACGTAGTTGAGGCCGGTGGCGAGGCCCTCCGCGAGGGCGAGCGACTTGGGGCAGAGGGCCGTGCCGGCGCGGTAGACGTTTGCCGCGAGTTCGACCTGACCGAGGTTGAGGAGTGCCACGGCGTGCTTGAGGTGCAGGTCGTCGTCTTGCGGAGAGATGGCCGCGCCCGCGGCGGCGGCGACGGCCATTTTGCCGTACTGGTTGAGGCGCACGTGCACGGCGGCGGCGTGCCGGTAGCGTTCGGGGTTGGTGGGGTCCAGGTCCATGGCGCGGCGTGCGGAGTGCTCGGCCTCGGCGAAGTGGCCGGCGGCGACCTGCCACATGGTGAGGATGGTCCAGGCATCGGCGATGTGCTCGCGGCCCCTGAGGGCGCGGCGGGCGTAGAACTCGGCCTGCGGGAGTTCGTGCAGTTTGATGAGCGTGTCGGTGAGCAGGGCGAGGGTGTCGAAATCATCGGGCCGCTGCTGGAGCGCGGCGAGCAGAAGCGGCCTGGCCTGCGCGAAGCGGCCGGTTCGCACGTGCTCCTGCGCGAGATGGACTTTGGGGTTCACGGGGGAGGTGCCAGACACCAGACTTCAGACTCCAGACGCGAGAGGGGAAGGCTATCAGCGGGGCCACCGGGGCCGCAACAATGGTGCGTGGCCCGCGCAACGCTCACCATCTCCAGCCCGAGCATCGAACAGACGCTGTTCGTGGGGCACTGCCTGGGGCGGGTGCTGCGGGCGGGCGATGTGGTGGCGCTGGAGGGGCAACTGGGCGCGGGCAAGACCTGCCTGGTGCGCGGCATGGCGCAGGGCATGGGCCTGGATGATGCCCCGGTGTGCAGCCCGACGTTTGTGATCGTGAATGAGTACACGCGCGCGGCGCCCGGGCACGCGGGTGCTCCGCCGCTCGTACACGCCGATGCGTATCGGCTCGCGGGCGCGGACGACCTGGATTCGCTGGGGTGGGAGCGGCTGCACGACGGGAGCGCGGTGCTGGTGATCGAGTGGGCCTCCAGGGTGCGGGCGGCGCTGGAGGGCGAGCCGTCGCTGGGGTTGGTGGAGATGGAGGCGACGGGCGACACGACCCGCGTGCTGAGCCTGAGCGTGCCCGCAGCGTGGACGCTGCGGCGCGAGTGGCCGGGCGTGGCGGCGTTGGCGAATGGAGCACACTCGCGCACGGCGACCACCTGCCGCGTGTGTGCCAGGCGGGTGGGGGCGGATGCGCCGGACTGGCCGTTTGACAGCGTGCGCTGCCGCGATGCGGATTTGGGGCGGTGGCTGAGCGGGGAGTATGCGATCGGGGAGGAGGAGGGAAACGTGCAGGGCCCGTGAGCACCGCCCAGCATCCAGGACGGACGGGGAAGCAGGGTCGACGCATCGTTCGGGATGCGCTTGGTGCCGGGCGGCCGATATGCTAGATTCCCGCGTTGCGCGGGTTGCCTCATTTTCACTTATACGATACAATGTCAAAGATCAAGGTGAAGCCCCTTTTCCGCGGTGCCGAGTACGCTACAACCGTGTGGGTGGCGGAAGAGGTCTTGGAGTTGATCCGCTTGTACCTCCAAGATCATGGG
>CAZNEU010000031.1:0-4669 GCA_964571915.1 uncultured Phycisphaeraceae bacterium | reverse complement strand
GGGGAGGGGAGTTGGTCCGCGGCAGACATTACCAACGACGGCAAGCGCGTGCTGGTGTCAAAGTACATCTCCATCAGCCAGAGCGAGGTGTACGAACTGGATGTGGCGAGCGGTGAACTCAGGGACCTGTCTTTCCGCGAGAAAGGTGGGGGGGGCGCGGCTGGCAGCCCGGCGCCCGCCGTGTCGAACTCGGTCGTGGGCTACACGCCCGATGAGAAGAGCGTGATCCTCGAGTCGGATGTTGAAGACGGCAAGAAGGGCCTGTTCGTGCGCGATCTGGCCAGCGGCACCACCAGGCGCATCGGCGCCCAGTGGGCCAAGTTCGAGATCGACGGGGCCGGCCTCTCCGACACCCGCGAGTTGCTGGCCGTGGCGACCAACGAAGATGGTTATGGCGTGCTGCACATGCTCAGCGTGCCCCTGTTCGAGGAACTGCGTCTGCCCCAGATGGACAAGGGCGTGGTGAGCGTGGCCGACCTGCGCGGGCGCAAACTGCTCTACACCGTGAACAACGTGCGCACGCCCGGCATCACGTTCATGACGGAGATCTCGCCCGCGGGCACCTGCACCACGCCCGTGGCCGCGACCAAGGCCGACACGCAGGGGATCGACCTCTCCGGCTTTGCGCTGCCGGAACTGGTGGCGTACGAGAGTTTCGACAAGGTGAAGATTCCGGCGTTCGTCTACCTGCCCAAAGACCACAAGAAGGGCACGGCCATCCCGTTCATCATCAACTACCACGGCGGGCCGGAGGGGCAGCACCGCCCGGTCTTCAGCGGGGGGATCCAGTTGTACGTGAGCCGCGGGTTTGGCGTGATGATGCCCAACGTGCGCGGCTCGACCGGGTACGGGCGCGAGTTTCACATGATGGACAACTACAAGAAGCGCTGGGACAGCGTGAAGGACGGCGTGGAGGCCGCCCGCTGGCTCGTCAGCAACGGCTACGCGGAGCCGGGCAAGATCGCGGCCCAGGGCGGCAGTTACGGCGGGTTCATGACGGTGGCGGTGCTGGTGGAAGACGGCGAGGTGTTCGAGAAGGCCGGCGGGGCCAAGGCCGCGGGGCAGGGCAAGGCCACACGCCTGTTCGGCGCGGGGGCCAACACCGTGGGCATCGTGAACTTCAAGACGTTCCTGGAGCAGACGGCCGACTACCGGCGGGCCCTGCGCGAGGCGGAGTACGGGCCGCTCACCGATTCGGAGTTCCTCACGTCCATCTCGCCCATCCACCGCATGAGCGCGGTGAACGTGCCCATGATGATCATCCACGGCCTGAACGACCCGCGCGTGCCCGTGGGCGAGGCCATGCAACTGGCCGTGGGCCTGCAGAAGCGCGGCATGGAGCCCGAGCAGATCTACTTCCACGATGAGGGGCACGGCGCTCAGAAACTCGACAACCGCATCCTGGCGTCTGACCGGCAGTTGAAGTTCTTCCAGAAGACGATCGGGAAGTAGCGGCGAGCCGCGGGCGGAGAGCCAGAGGCCCAGGGCGACGATGAGCGGGCGGGTTACTCGGCCACGCCCAGGTCGCGCTTCGTGAACAGCGAATCGAAGCGCACGCCCGCGGCCTCGACGTTCTCCCGCGCGCCCTCCTGTCGATCGATGGTCGCGATCACACCGATCACGGCCGCGCCCAGTTCACGCAGCACCGCCACACCCTCGAGAGCCTGCCCGCCGGTGGTCGCCACATCCTCCACAAAGATCACGTGGTCGCCCGGGTTGAGCACGCCTTCGAGCCGCTTGGCCGTGCCGTAGTCCTTCTTGGCGTTGCGGATGAAGACGCACGGCAATCCCGTGCGCAGGCTGGCAACGGTAACCAGCGGGATGCCGCCGAGTTCCGCCCCCGCCAGGCGCGAGGCTCGAACGCCCGCGGCACGCCGCATGGCTTCGATCCGCTCGGCGAACAGATCGCCCAGCGGCCCGAGCACCTCGGGACGGGTGGAGAAGAGGTACTTGTCCAGGTAGTAGGTGCTGGTGCGGCCGGAACGGAGCGTGAACGTGCCCCGCAGCACGCACACATCGGCGATGGCTTTGGCGAGCGCGGCGTGGGTCATGGGGGGGAGTTGACGAGTTGACGGGTGATGAGGGCTGAGTGAGCACGCGTGGCCGCTCAGCGAGCCACGGCTGAAACGGGTGCGGTCGCGGGTTGATCGGCTTGGGCCGCGGCGGGGGGTTGCTCGGTGTGCGGGGCGCTGGCGTTGGCGGGCCGATAGACGGCCGCGAAGCGGGCCGCGCCGGTCAGCGGAACCACGGCGAAGACGATCACGCCCGCCGCGGAGAGCACGCCGGCGATCACGCGGAAGGCGAAGGGCGCCACACGCACGCCGTCGATCGGACCCGGCGAGGGGGCCGCTTCGAGCCAGGCCACCCCGGCAAGGCGCAGGTAGTAGAACGCGGCAATGGCGGAGTTGACCGCGAGAATCACCAGCAGCGTGCCCTGACCCGCGTACCACAGGCTTGTGAAGAGCGGGAGTTTGGCGAAGAAGCCCAGCGTGGGGGGGAGGCCCAGCAGGCCCAGGGCGCTGAGCACGAGTGTGTAGCCCAGCACGGGGCGCGAGCGGCACAAGCCGCGCAGGTCATCGAAGGAGTCGATCTCTTCCGGCTTGCCGTCCTTGCCGGTGCGCTCGAGGCAGGCGAGCACGGCGAAGGAGCCGAGCGTCATGATGCCGTAGGAGAGCATGTAGAAGAGCACCGCGGCCACCCCGCTGGAGGCGAAGCCGCCGACGGCCTCGCCCGGACCGGCCAGCACGCCCACCAGCATGTAGCCCGAGTGCGCGATGGAGGAGTACGCGAGCAGACGCTTCACGCTGGTTTGCAGGGGCGCGAGGATGTTGCCGACCGTCATGGTGAGGGCCGCGAGCACCCAGATCACCTCGTGCAAGGGCGTGGGCAGCCGCCCGGCGAACGACCACCCCGCGGCGGAGCAGACGAGCAGGATGGCGAAGAACCCCGCGGCCTTGGGCACGAAGGCGAGCATCGCCGCGACGCTGGCGGATGCCCCCTGGTACACGTCCGCCGTGTAGAAGTGCATGGGCACCGCGGCGATCTTGAAGCACAGGCCGATGACCGAGAGCAGCAGGCCCGCCATGGCGATCGCGTTGATCTTTCCCGCTCCGCCCTCACCCCCCGCGGCCTGGTTCGCGAGCGACTGCGTGATGCCGGCCAGGTTCGTGGTGCCCGTGCCGCCGTAGAGCAGCGTGAAGCCGTAGAGGAAGAGCGCGGCACCCAGCGCTCCCAGAAAAAAGTACTTCACGCCCGCCTCCATGGAGCGGTTCCTGCTCGTGGAGATGGCGACCATGATGTAGGTGGGGAGGCTGGTGAGTTCCAGGGCGAGGAAGAGCCAGATCAGGTCATCGGCCCCGGCGCAGAGCATGAGGCCCATGAAGGAGAAGAGGAAGAAGGCGTAGAACTCGCCCCGTGTGGCGCGGATGGAGTTGAACGGTTCGCCGCGTGCAACCGTGGATTCGTAGTCGCGGTCGGCCGTGCCGCTGAGCACCAGCAGCACCAGCAGGCCCACCCCCGCGGCGATCACCTTGCCGTAGAGGGGCAGGTTGGGCAGGGCGTGCTCTGCCGCGGGAGTGGTGCGATACGCCAGCACCCCCGCGACAACCATGGCGATGAAGGCAATCACGCCGCAGAGTTTGCGGACGGCGTATTGCGGTGAAAGGCCCAGCACCATCACGATGCACGCCGCGCTGAAGAGGGTGATCTCCGGCCAGAGCGACTGAACCTTCTGAAGCATGGGCATGGCGGCGAGGGTGAGCATTACTTGTGGCCCTCGGTGGCGGTGCCCGGAGCAGTGTCGGCGGGCCTGTCGTGGGGAGCGGGTCCGGCCCGAATCGTCGGCGTGAAGCCCGCCTTGGCTCGGTTGGCCTGGATGATGTGTATGGTCTCGGCCACGGGCTGCTGGAGGGTTTGCAGGGCGGGTGTGGGGTAGATGCCCAGCGCGATGCAGAGCGCGGCGAGCGGGAGGAGCACGCCGATCTCACGGGGTGAGAGGTCGGGCGGGAGCGCCGGGGCATCGTGGTCGGCGTGGTGGGCGTGCGCGGGCGGTTCCACCAGCGGGCCGAAGCAGACCCGACCCACCATGTAGAGCAGGTAGATCGCGGCGATGACCATGCCCGTGCCGGCGACGGCCGCGAACCCGAAGCCCAGCCCGCCCGCGGACGCGGCCAGGGCGGTGGGTGCCAGCGTCCGCCACGAATCGCCCCCCTGGAAGGCACCCAGCAGGCAGAGGAACTCGCTGATGAACCCGTTCAGGCCGGGCAGGCCCACGGAGGCCATGGTGAAGAAGACCATGAAGGTTGCCCACACGGGCATTCTCGCGGCGAGGCCGCCCAGTTCCTTCATGCTGCGGGTGTGGTAGCGCTCGTAGATCATGCCGATGAGCAGGAAGAGCGCTCCGGTGGAGAGGCCGTGGTTGACCATGTAGAGGACGGCGCCTTGCAGGCCCGCCGCGGTGAACGAGAAGATGCCCAGGATGCAGAAGCCCAGGTGGGCGACGGACGAATACGCAACGAGTTTCTTCACGTCCGTCTGCACCCAGCAGATCAGGCCGGCGATGATGATGCCGCAGATGCCCAGCACGCCCATGTGCGGGGCGAACTGGATGGCGGCGGCGGGCACCATGGGCACGGCGATCACGAGGATGCCGTACGTGCCCAGTTTCAGC
>CAZNEU010000030.1:0-3429 GCA_964571915.1 uncultured Phycisphaeraceae bacterium | reverse complement strand
GTCGAGGACGTCCGACGCATGATACAGGGGCCGCACACCGCCCCCCTTACCATTCCGTCCTTGTGAAGAAGACCGACGCTCCCCCCACACACATCCCCGTCCTGCTCACGCAGGTCCTCAGCATCCTCTCGCCCAAACCGGGCCAAACCATCGTCGACTGCACCGTCGGCCGCGCCGGCCATGCCGCGGCCCTGCTCCCGCGTCTGGGACCGCCCGAACAAGGCGGCCGTCCGATCGGCCTCGACCTTGATCCCGCCAACCTCGCGGCCGCCCGCGAGCGCCTCGCCCGCCTCCCCGGCCGCTTCGACCTCTTCCACGCCAACTTCGCGGGCCTCCCCGCCGTCCTCTTGCAAGCAGGTGTCGAAGGCGGGCGTGTCGATGCCCTCCTCGCCGATGTCGGTGTCGCCAGCACCCAGATCGACGACCCCTCGCGCGGCTTTTCCTACCGCCGCCCCGGCCCTCTCGGCATGCGCATGGACCCCACCCGCGGCCAGCCCGCCTCCGCCCTCCTCAGCCGCATGAGCGAAGCGGAACTCGCTGGCGCGTTCCTCGAACTCGGCGACGAAACCGACGCACCGGCGATCGCCCGCCTGATCGTCCAACGCCGCGCCGCCAGCCCCATCACCACCACGCAGGAACTCATGGCGATCGTGTGCGAGGCCCGTGATTTCACCATCCAGCGTGCCGCGGGGGCCAAACTCCACCCCGCCGCCCGCACCTTCCAGGCGCTCCGCATCCTCGTCAACCGCGAACTGGCCAACTTGGATCGCCTGCTCACCATCCTGCCCGATGTGCTCAGGCCCGGCGGCATCGCGGCCATCATCAGTTTCCACTCCGGCGAAGACCGACGCGTGAAGAACGCCTTCCGCGACGGTCTGCGGGCCGGCATCTACGCTGCCGAGAACCGCGACCCGATCATCGCCGACGCCGGCGAGCAGCGGGACAACCCCCGCTCCCGCTCCGCCAAACTGCGCTGGGCACGCCGGGGCAGCGGGCCGTGAGTGGGCACGCGCTCAATGAATCCCGGCACGAGCCCGTGGAGTGGCGGCCGGTCTTCTTGCTGCGCAGAACGTAGACCCAGAACATCGAATCGGGGTGGGGAGATTTGAACTCCCGACCTTTTGACCCCCAGTCAAACGCGCTACCAAGCTGCGCTACACCCCGGAAACTTCAGTTGTCGAACCGCGAACCGTACTCCCGACCTGTCGCCACCGGCGACCGCGCTACCAAGCTGCGCTCCACCCCGGAAACTTCAGTTGTCGAACCGCGAACCGTACTCCCGACCTGTCGCCACCGGCGACCGCGCTCCCAAGCTGCGCCAGGCCCCGGAAGATTGGCCCTAGTGTAGATCACGCGGCTCGCTTGGTACAGCCCGCGTGCGCAGAACCACCGCCATCGCCAGCGCCGCCGCGCAGCCGAGAACCCCGCCCGCCACAAACACCCACTGCGGTCCCAAGTGCTCCCACATCACGCCCGCCACCAGCGACGCGGGCAGCAGCCCCAAGCCCACAACCATGGCGTGCAGCCCCAGAACCGTCGCGCGGTGCTGCTGGGGGGCAAGGTCGGAGATCAGGGCCTTCTCCACCCCCTCGGTACACGCCACATACAGCCCATACACACCCCAGAGCACCCACGAGGCGTCGAGCGACGTAAAAAACGCGAAGCCGAGGTAGGTGGCCCCGTACACCGCGTAGCCCGCCACCAGCACCGCGCGCCGGCCGATACGGTCCGACAGGTGCCCCGCCGGCCACGCGGCCAGGGCGTACACGATGTTGTAGACGAGGTAGAGTTTGATGCCCTCCAGCGGACCCCTGCCGCTGGCCTGCTCTCGCAGCAGCAGAAACTGGTTGGACGAGCCCGCCAGTGCAAAGACAAACGCGACGGCGAGGAACCACTTGAGCGTGCGCGGCAGTTCGCCAAGGGCGGTCCGAAGCGACGTGCGGGCGGCCGGGGTTTCGTTCTGTGCCGCCGCGGGTATGCCCGGTGCGCCCTGTCCGCCCGGAGCACCCGCATCACCAGCCTTCGCGGATTCACGCACGAAGAGCAGGCAGAGCATCGCAAGGCCGGTGGGCACAAGGGCCCAGAACAGCACTGGCCGCACGTCGGTTGGCCCGGCGGAGACGAGGACCAGGGCAATGCCCACGCCCAGCACCGCCCCAGCCGTGTCCATCATGCGGTGAAAGCCGAACGCGTAGCCTCGCTGCGATGGCGGCACGCTCTCGGCAATCAGCGCATCGCGAGGGGCCGTGCGCACGGCCTTGCCGAGACGGTCCACGAGGCGCGCGGCAAGCACGAACACCCACGCCGCGGCGAAGGCGAGAATCACCTTGCCGCCCAGCGACACGCCGTAGCCCGCGATGGTGAGCGGCTTGCGGCGGCGGGAGAGGTCGGACATGCGCCCGGCCACGACGCGCAGCAGACTCGCCACGCTCTCCGCCACGCCCTCGATCAGACCGAGCACCACCGGCGATGACCCCAGCGTGCCCACAATGAAGAAGGGCAGCACGGGGTAGATCATCTCGCTGCTCACGTCGTTGAGCAGGCTGGCCAGCGAGACCAGCAGCAGGTTCTGTGAGATGCGCACGGACCCATCCTACCGCTTCGCGCATCCGGGTGCCGCGCAGCCTTCGCTCCGGCCTACCTCACACCGTCCTTCGCGGCCATCAACTTGATCATGTCCACGCAGCGGTGGGCGTATCCCGCCTCGTTGTCATACCACGACACGACCTTGAAGAACCGCTTGTTCAGTTCCACGCTCGCCTTGACATCGTAGATGCTGGAGCGCGGGTCGCCGATGAAGTCGGAACTGACGACCTCTTCCTCGGTGTACCCGAGGATGCCCTTCATGCTCCCCTCGCTCGCGGTTTTCATCGCCGCGCTGATCTCCGCGATGCTCGTCTCCTTGCCGGTGCGGAAGGTCAGGTCCACCACGCTCACATCGGCCGTGGGCACGCGGAAGGCCATGCCCGTGAGTTTGCCCTTCAGGGCGGGGATCGCCAGCGCCACGGCCTTGGCGGCGCCGGTGCTGGAAGGGATGATGTTCTGGTAGGCGTTGCGCCCGCCGCGCCAGTCCTTCTTGCTGGGGCCGTCCTGGGTCGGCTGGGTCGCGGTTACCGCGTGCACCGTCGTCATGAGGCCCTCATCGAGGCCGAAGTTGTCGTTGATGACCTTGGCCACCGGGGCGAGGCAGTTGGTGGTGCAACTGGCGTTGCTCACCACGGTGTGCCGGGCCGGGTCGTAACTCTCGTGGTTCACGCCCAGCACCAGCGTGGGCACCTGGGCCGGCTCGCTCTTGGTGGGGGCGGAGATGATGACGCGCTTGGCGCCGGCCCGCACGTGCAAACTCGCCTTCTCGAAGTCCATGAACAGGCCCGTGCTCTCCAGCACATAGTTCACGCCCAGCGAGCCCCAGCCGAGTTTCGCGGGGTC
>CAZNEU010000029.1:0-5980 GCA_964571915.1 uncultured Phycisphaeraceae bacterium | reverse complement strand
CCCACGTCATAGGCCTGAACGATGTTGGGGTGGTTGAGCAGTGCCGCGGCACGCCCCTCCGAGTCGAACCGCTCCCCGACCCGCACGCTGCCGGCGAACTTCTTGGGGAGCGTCTTGATGGCCACCATCCGGTCCAGCGAGAGTTGCTTGGCCTTGTAGACCGCGCCCATGGCGCCCTGGCCCAGTTTGCCCAGCACCTTGTAACCGGGGATCTGCTGGCCGCTCTTCTCGGCCTCGGCCTGCTGACGCAGCCGGTCGATCTGGCGGTGGGTGGCGTAGCCCTTCTCGATGAGGAGTTCGGCGATGGAACGCTGGTTGGAACTCTCCACCATCGAGCGCTGCACCTCCAGCACGTGCTGGAGTTCTTCACTGGTGGCGATGCCCTGATCGACCACCACACGCCCGATGATGGTGTCGACGTTGCTGCTGCTGCGGCTCTTTTCCTTCGCGTCGCCCGCCCTGGAGCCGCCCCGCGAACCGCCGGCAGAATCGCCGGCATCGCCCCGGCTTCCCCCCACCGCATCCGGCAGCGCGGCGGACGGATCCAGCGGATTCGTCTCGGCCAGGTCGTTCTTCTTGTCGGGAACGGTGCTCATGGCAGGCGGGGAGAGCACCGACGTGCCGGTCAATGGAGACGAGTGCGATAGGTCCCTGTTCGCACTCTCTGGCTCCAAGCCCGAGAACGCCGGTGCGGCTTTCATCGGTTCGACAGGCATACTACCAGAGTTACGAGGGGGGTGGCCCCGCAGTTCCGCCGGATGCGGTTCTGGGCGGCGAGAAGGGTGAAGATGAAGGCTATTTCACACCCAACGTCCCCATAACGCGCAAGGTTGGCGCGAAAACGCTTGCCCCCTGGGCGGGGGCTGGCTGGAAGCCGTGGACAACCTGTTGGTGGTGTGAGGCCCGGCTGAGCAGGCGGCCCAGCCGTCGGGGAGGGCTCGCCCTCGCCCAGCCTGCACCGGCCAAAGCCCTCTCTCACGGTCGGGCTGCATGTTCGCGGCGCGGCAATCTGGGCGGTCGGCTCGATCCGCCTGCGTGAATCTGTCGTATGGAAGGGCTGGACACGCCGCGCTTCTGCGGGCATTCTGTCTGACGGGCGTTCTGCCCGTGGTCCTGCCCTGTCTCGCCCACATCCGCCTTTCGGTCCAACGCGCTCGCGTCAAGGGCCTATACCCCACCGGTGCCGCATGGCTGAGCGAAAGCCCGCGTTCACGCTGATCGAACTGCTGGTGTCGATCTCGATCATCGGGATCCTGGTGTCGTTGCTGGCGCCCGCGCTGGTGCGTGTGCGCAGCGCGGCGAGGCAGGCGCAGTCGCTCTCGAACCTGCGACAAGTGGGGATCGCGTCGGGCGAGTACATGAACGACAACCGGGGCTCGCCGCCGTTCATTCCGATCTACAACTGGAACCGCAACTCCATGCTGCCGGGCTGGGAGACGAACCAGAACATCATCAGATGTTTCGCCTGTTGGACGTGGGCGGGGAATAACAACGATCGGTGGTGGTACGACAACGAGTACGCAAGGAGCTACCAGTACGATTTCGCTGCGCAGCGACGCCCGCTCAACCCCTATCTGGGCGACTATCCGTTCACGCGTCCGGCGGACTACCGCAACTTCTCCGAGCACCATCTGCGCACCGAGTACGAGATTCCCATACTGAAGGACCCCACGGACCGCGAGACCTACCAGCGCGAATGGTGGAACAACCGCGACGCACCCAAGGCCACGCTCGGCATCAGTTCATACGACGACGTCGGAACGTCGTACCACTTCCAGTGCAAGTGGCTCGACACGGCTCAGGAACTGATGGGCAGGTACAGGAACAACTACCCCTACTACTCATTCCGGTTCGGCATCCGCATGCTGCGGGTAGGTGCAGAATCGCAACCCGCGCTCCAGGTGCTCGCGAACGATCAGTACGCCGATGCCGTGGCAAACGCGAAAAGCCCGACGTATCGCATCGTGAACGGGTACGGAGATGTCAACCGTTCCGTCATGCTCTTCTTCGACCTGCACGCGGCCTACAGGCCGGTGATCCCCGGCCGCAGCCCCGAATCGTTCGCGAATGGCGACTACCGGATGGTCCCTCTGGGAATGGAGGTCGCGCCGAGCGACCTTGCCCCGACTCCCCCGCCGCGCTAGGTGATGGCCTCGGGGTCGCCCAGCCTGTAACTGGTGCTGCGGCCGCCTCCCTCGTTGCGCAGCAGAACATTGCGGTTGAGCAGTTCCTGCATATCGCGCAGGGCCGTGTCGGCAGAGCACTTGACCAGTCTGGCGTACTTGGAGGTGGTCAGCACGCCCTCAAAGTCGGCCAGCAGCCGGTTCAGCACCTTGCGCTGGCGCTCGTTCACGGGCCGCGCGTTCACCCGCTCCCACACGCGGGCCTTGTGCAGCACCGCGGCCAGCGCCTGGTCCACGGCGTGGATCGCTCGTTCCAGGCAGGCGAGAAACCAGCGCAACCACCCGGTGATGTCCGTTTCGCCGCGCTGCGCCCGCTCGAGTTGCAGGTAATACTCCTTGCGCTCCCGCTCGATCTGCGACGACATGCTGTAGAACCGCTCTTTGCTCTGGTCGGATCGGGCCAGCGCGAGATCGGCGATGGCGCGGGCGATGCGCCCGTTGCCGTCCTCAAAGGGGTGGATCGTGGCGAACCACAGGTGTGCCACACCCGCGCGCAGCACCGGATCGATGCCGACCGGGGCCTCGAACCACGACAGAAACCGGGTCATCTCGCCGTCCAGCCGCGCCGCGTCCGGGGCCTCGAAATGGACGCGCTCCCTGCCGATGGGGCCGGACACGACCTGCATCGGGTCTGTGCCAGCGGGCCGCCACGCACCCGTTGTGATCTTGTGGCCTCGGCTCCGCGCTGTCGGGAAGAGCGCGGCGTGCCAGCCGAACAGCCGCTCGGCGCTCAGTGGCGCTTGGAACCGCTGCGTCGCGTCAAGCATGACTTCGACGATGCCATCCACATCGCGGCTCGCGGCGGGAAGGCCGGCGACCTCGATGCCCAGCCGCTTGGCCAGCGACGAGCGAACCTCGTCAGCGTTGAGAACCTCGCCCTCGATGGCGGACGACTTGACGACATCGCTGATGAGCGTGGTGAGACTGGCTTCGGTGCGCAGGTCGAAGCCCAACCGCTCCATGCGACCGAGCAGCCGCCCCTGCTTGTGGCGGATGCCGGCCAAGATGGGGGCCAGCATCGTGCTGTCCCACGTCAGGTCCGGCCAGCGTGGCTGTTCGTGAATGTACGTTATTCGCCGCTTCATTTGCGGTGAATATATCGACTATTCTCCGCATGGTCGATTATTCGCCGCACAGTTTGCGGTAAATACGTGGGCTATTCACCGCATGACAACCCGGCGCACGCAGCCCCCCACCGCACCGAACCGAGCGGGCAGCCAAACTAGACTCTCACCGTCTCCCGAGGAGGATCGTTCACATGGCCCCACGCCTCGCTGTTGTCCTCTGCGGCTGCGGCCGCGCCGATGGTTCCGAAATCCACGAGTCCGTCAGCGTGCTCGTGCATCTCGCCCGCCTGGGCGCGGCGTGCACGTGCTTCGCACCCGACCAGTGGCAGGCCGGCGTGGTGAACCACGCCACCGGCGAGGGCGTGCCCGGCGAAAAACGCAACTGCCTGGTGGAGGCCGCGCGCATCAGCCGCGGCAACATCCGGCCGCTCGCAGCTCTGAGCCAGGCCGAGTTCGACGGTGTCATCTTCCCCGGCGGCTTCGGCGCGGCCAAGAACCTGTGCACCTTCGCCAGCGACGGCGCGGCGGCCCGCGTGATTCCCGATGTGGAGCGCGTCATCAAGGGGTTTCACGCGGCCGGCAAGCCCATCGGCCTCTGCTGCATTGCGCCCGTGCTGGCGGCCAAGGTGCTGGGCACGAAGAACGGCGGGCCGGGCTGCCGCGTGACCGTGGGCGAGAGTGCCGAAGTTGGCGCGGCGATCGCGGCGTGGGGGTCCACAAGCGTGCCGGTGGGTGTTGAGGAGGCGATGGCCGATGAGCGGCAGCGCATCTTCACCAGCCCGGCCTACATGGATGACCACGCGACCCCGTGGCAGGTGTACACGGGCATCGGCAAGATGGTGGAGGCGACGGTGGCGGCGTGCCGCGCCGGCAACGCCGCGGCTATCGCTTGATCTCGCTCACCACTTTGCCTTCGATCACCACGCCGGTGCAGTGCGTGGCGTACTCGAAGGGGTCGCCGTCGTAGAGGGCGATGTCGCCGTCCTTGCCGATTTCGAGCGAGCCCACGCGGGCCTGCACGCCCAGGATCGTGGCCGCGTCGATGGTGATGGCGGCCAGGGCCTGCTCGCGCGAGAGGCCGTTGGCGGCGGCGAGCGCGGCCTCCAGCAGCACCACGCGGGTCTTGGGCACATAGCCCTCGTAGCCGCTCTGGATGGCGATGGTGACGCCGGCCTTGCGCAGGATGGCGGCGTTCTCCATGCTCTGGTTCTGGGTGTCGCCGAAGGCCCGCTGCGTGCTGGCGTGAACGATGACGGGGATGCCCGCGGCCTTGATCTGGTCAACGACCATGTGGGCCTCGGCCGCGCCGTCGAGCCAGACCTTGATCTTGAACTCGGCGGCCAGCCGCAGGACCGCGTCTATATCCTGAGCGCGATTGGCGGTGATGAGCAGGGGCAGTTCGCCCCTGAGAACGTTGACGAGGGTTTCGAGGCGCAGGCTGCGCTCGGGGGGCGTGGGAGGGGCTTTGGGGTCGTGCTTGGCGGCACCGGCATCGGCCCCGCCGCCCGCGGCGGCATCGGCCGGGGCATCTGGCTTGATGGGTTCGCCCTTGTCGAACTTGGCCTGTTTTTCTGCGAAGCGGTCCCACTTGGTCTGGTATTCCTGAGCCTTGATGAACTCGGCCCGCAGCAGGGCCATCATTTTGGCGCGTGTGCCGGGGCTCTTGGCACCGTCCTTCTCGGCGATGGGGCTGAAGGTGGCCGCGAGGGCGGAGGGGTTCTTGACGAGGGCCTCGGCCACCGAGTTGCCGGTGGTCTTGACGACCATCATCTGGCCGCTGATGAGTTCGCCCGGCGCGTGCCCGGTGTTGAGCGTGGTCACGCCCAGCGAGCGGACGTACTCGATGAGTTTTTCTCTGGGGTTGTACGCATCCAGGGCCCGCAGTTCGGGCTGGATGGGTGCCGAGCGTTCGAGTTGGTCGGAATCGTGGCGCTGGTTGTAGATGCCCGAGAGGCCGGCGGTGCTGTGGGCATCAACCAGGCCCGGCACGGCCACGGCGGCCTCGAGCACCTTGAAGCCCGCGGGGATCGCGGTGCTCGCGCCGGGGCCGACGGCGCTCACCTTGCCAGCGGTGATGACCACCACGCCGTCGGGAATCGTGCCCGCGGGGCCCATGGTGATGATGGACTTGGCCTTGATGGCGACCTGCGCCGCCGCGCTGGCGGCGAACGTGCCCGCCGCGGCGAGGGAGAGCAGTGCCAGGCCTGTACGCAGATCGAAGACTCGCCGAGGCGAGGGACGCAGAGATGAGCAGGGGAACGCAGAGGGAGAAAGGCGGATCATGGTGGTCTCAGTTCAGCGGATGATCTTGATAGGTCCTATGGGTCGTATACGTCCTATTGGCTGCACGAGCGCAGCAGGGACGAGATCCCTTCGCTCACTCGTCGCCGCCCCCGCCGCTCCACTGCCGGCCGCCGAAAGCGAAGATGCTCCCGCCCGCGCAGCAGAGGTAGGGCGATTGGTCGTTGCCCGCGCCGAAGCCGCCCACCGCAAACAGCCGATCCTTCGGGTCGGCCCGGTCGAACACCTTCACGCCCTCCACGAAGGTTTGCTCGATCTTGGTGTAGACGCTGAGCGGATCGCCCGAGAGGATGATGAAGTCGGCATCCTTGCCCACCTCCAGCGAACCGACCTTGCTCTCCAGGTCCAGCAGTTTGGCCCCGTTGATGGTGAGGGCCCGCAGTGCCCCCGCGCGGGTCATGCCCGCCCGGTGCGCCAGCGCGGCAGACC
>CAZNEU010000028.1:0-11195 GCA_964571915.1 uncultured Phycisphaeraceae bacterium | reverse complement strand
GCGGCGGGTAAACTCCGGCACGAAGGCACAGGGTGTCCCGTCGCTCACGCTCCGGGCTCGCTGGCAGCGGCCAACGGCTCACGGCTCACGGCGCGCGGCTCGCGGCCAACGGCCCTCCGGCGTGAAAACCTATTGGCCCGTTGGCCGGCGGGCAACCGTGCGCCTCCGGCGTATTCGCTTTGCCCTTTGCCCTTTGCCCTTTGCCCTTTGCTCTTTGCTCTTTGCTCTTTGCTCTTTGCTCTTTGCTCTTTGCCCCTGCTGTCCCCTGCCACCTGCCACCTTGCCCCGGAGTTCGCTCGAATGCACCGCACTCTCCCTTCGGCCCATTCTCCCCTCTGGTCCCCCTCGCGTGGCTTGGCTCTGGCCGTGCTGGCGGGGGGATGCGGCGTGGCCAGCCTCGGCGGCCTCGGCGGGTGCGCGGCCGACACCAGCCCGCCCACCACCGGCCAGATCACCGGCCGCTACATCGCCGTCCTCTGCGACGGCGACATGACCGCCACGGCCTTGGCCGACGAGGTGCTCGCGCCCCGGCCGGGCGCGACGGATGCGCTGACCGTGGTGCCCCTGCCGATCGCCGACCCGGACGGGACCGATGCGATCAAGTGGCAGACGAGCGTGACACAAACGCCGGTGAGCAACTCCGTGCTCGGCCCCCCTGTCTCGGTCGCGGCCTCGCGCGACGGCACTCGGGTGTATGTGGTGGAGAGCAAGGGCCAGGCGCGCCCCGGCGCACTGAAGATGAACGACCTGCCCGAGGGGCGCCTGCTCACATCGGTGTGCATGGACGACCCCAACGCCCCGCACGTGATCGCCAGCATCGACGTGGGGACCGACCCCTCCAGCGTGGATGTGCATCCGGCCGGAGACATTGTGGCCGTGGCCACGCGCACGCCGGGGCACCAGATCGTGCTCGTGCCGGTGGACACCGAGAAGGGCTTCGGCGAGCCGCTGCGTTTCCCCCTCGTGGGCATGGACGACTCGAACGCGCGGCCGTCGTGCATCGCCTGGCACCCCGGCGGCAGCCACTTCGCCGTAACGCTCCCCGAGGCCAACACCGTGGCCTTCTTCGAGTTCCGCCGCGACGCGGTGGACGGCGGGCCGGGCATCGCCCCGTGGGGTGCGCCCGTGAAGGTCGGCAAGTTCCCCCTCTCGGGCCGGTTCTCGCCCGACGGCCGGTTCTTCATCATCAACGAACTGCACTGGGGCCCGGACGTGGAGGGCTTTCTGGCCGGCGCGCCCGAGGGGACGCTCACGGCCATCCGCGTGTCGAGCGTGCCCACGTGCGTGGTGCCGCCAGTGAATGAGTATGACGGGGCGGGCAACCTTGTGCGCAGCCAGGACGGCCGCGTGGACCTCTCGCTGGCCGTACACGAGGTGGTCTCGACGGCGGTGGTGGGCATCAGCCCCGAGAGCATGGCCCTCTCGCCCGACGGCAAGTACATCGCCACCGCCAACATCCGCCGCTCGTTCCTCAAAGACGGCGACCCCCGCCAGACCCGCGGCGGGATCCTCTCGCTGGTGGGCTTCAACACCGCCACCGGCGAACTCACCAACCACGGCGAACTGGATATCCCCGCCCTGCCCGAAGGCATCGCGTTTGACGCGAGCGGCAAGCATCTGGTGGTAAGCCAGTTCATGTCGTTCGAGCCGGGGGCGGTGGACGGCGAGTTGTCGTTCTTCAAGCTCATCCGCACCGACCCGCCCACGCTCCTGCCCGCCGACTTTTATGTGGGCGTGGGCATCGGCCCGCACGGGGTGGTGATTGTGAGGTAGGGGACAGGTGGCAGGGGACAGGTGACAGCCGGAATGCTGTCAGGTCGCCATGTTCTACGTCGAGCCCCTGTCCGCTACTTTTTCTTCGGCTCGTCGTCGTCGTCTTCGCCGAAATCGAAGTCCTTGAGCAGTTCGCTGAGGGGCTTGTCGTCGCCGTCGCCGGCGTTCCTGGGCTTGCCGGTGGAGGTGGACGGGCCGCCGGTGGCCGGGCCTTTGGAGGCCGCGCGGCTGCCACCCCCGCCCGAAGAATGATGCGCGGGGGCGACGCTGGACCCGTCCGAGTCTTCCGTGACGGAGCCCGCCGCGAAGGAGTCTTTGGCGTCGATCTGGCGCGGGTGCCCGTCGATGCGCACCACGAAGACGATCGGGCCGATGCAGAGGAGATCGCCGGGGGCGAGTTCGGTCTCCTTGACGCGCTTGCCGTTGACGTAGGTGCCGTTGCTGGAGCCCTTGTCGCTCACCAGCAGTTCGCCGTCGTCCTTGACGATCTCGCAGTGGCGGCGGCTGACGCTGGGAAGGGGGATGCGCAGGCGGGCGCCGTCGTCTCGCCCCACGACGAAGACGTCGCGGTCGATGGGAATCTCTTTGCTCGTGCCGTCGGCTTTCACCATCACCAGGTTGGCTTCCACGGTTTGGCCCTCACAGAAGAGTCGTCTGGCGGAACACGGCCTGGGGGCGGGTTCGAGAGGCCCACCCCTCCAATCGTGCAACAATCAGCGGGCAAGCGTAGCCGCGGCGTGTGCGCAGGCGCAGCCGCAGGGGACAGAAGACGGGAGCGGTCGAACGCGGCCGCGCAAGGGCGTGATTGAAACCCATCGACGACATCCCGCTGGCCCTGTCTCGGCTCGTCGTCCCGCCCGTGTCTGCGGCGGTGGCGCACGCCCGCACACACCCGCCTGTGCGGTCGCTCTACATCCACACGCCCTTCTGCGTGCACAAGTGCCACTACTGCGACTTCTACTCGTTCGTGGACACGCGCGACCAGCAGGAGGCGTTCGTGGCGCGGCTTGCGGATGAACTGGTGGCGCTCGCGCCGCACGCGCTGGGTGGGGAGAGCGGAGGAGGGGGAACGCGCGTGCCCCTCGACACGATCTTTGTCGGTGGCGGCACCCCCAGCCTGCTGCGCGTGGACCTGTGGCGGCGGTTGCTGGGCACGCTGCGTGAGCGGTTTGACCTCTCGCGCATGAGCCCGGGGGGCCGTGGCGGCGGGGCGGGCGAGTTCACGGTGGAATGCAACCCGGAATCGACCACGCCCGAGTTGCTGGATGTGCTGGTCGCGGGGGGTGTGAACAGGGTGAGCATCGGGGCCCAGAGTTTCGAGCCGCGGCACCTCAAGACGCTGGAACGCTGGCACGACCCCGCGAACGTGGGGCGGGCGGTGCGCTGGGCGCGCGAAGCGGGCATCAAGCGCGTGTCGGTCGATCTCATCTTCGCCGTACCGGGGCAGACGCTGGATGAAGTGCGGCGCGATGTGGAGACGGCGATCGGGCTGGGCGTGGATCATGTCTCGTGCTACAACCTGACCTACGAACCCAACACCGCCATGACGCAGCGCCTGCGCGCGGGCGAGTTCGAGCCCATCGACGATGATCTGGAGGCCGCGATGTACGAGTGCGTGGTGGGCACGCTTGCCGCGGCGGGGCTGGAGCGCTACGAGGTGAGCAACTTCGCCAAGGGCGGACTCAACGGCTCTCAGGCGAGCGCCCACAACCTTGCGTACTGGCGGCACGAGCAATGGCTCGCGGCCGGCCCGAGCGCCTCGGGCCACTTGTGGGCGGGCGAGTCGCCCGGCGCGGGTTCGTGGCGGTGGAAGAACGTGCCGCGCCTGGACACGTACCTGCGGGGCCGCGGCTTCTCGATGGCGGTGGATGTGGAAGCGCCCGATGCGGCACGGGCGCTGCGCGAGCGCCTGATGATGGGCCTGCGCGTGGCCGACGGTGTGGAGGAGCGGGCGATGTTGACGCACGCCGCGGCGACGGGCGCGGGCACCGCGGCGCGGCTGGTGGCGCGCGTGGAGCGGTTCCGTGCGGATGGTTTGCTGGTGGCGGAAGGCCAAGCGGGTGAGGGGGGCGAGTGCCGCTGGCGACTCACCGACGCGGGCTTCCTGATGGCCGACCATGTGGCGGCCCAACTCATGGCGTGTGTTGAAGAGCGCGCGTGAGGCGAGCGAGCAAGCCCAGTGAGGCTCCGGCGCAAGCCGGGGCGTTTTCGTCCGCGGCCAGCCCCGTTACTGCGCTGGTCTCAAGGTGTCTCTTCCGTCTCCGGGTCATCCGGCCTCTCCAAACCCAGCCGCGTCAGCACGGCCCGCAGTTCCTTCGGGAAGGGCGAGCGCACGTCCATCGCCGCGCCGGTGGTGGGATGCGTGAACGTGAGCCGGTGGGCGTGCAGGGCGAGCCTGGTCGCGGCGAGGCGGTAACTGCGCGGGCCGTAGAGATCGTCGCCCAGAACCGTGCAGCCGATGGCATCAAGGTGAACACGCACCTGGTGCAGGCGGCCCGTTACGGGCCGCGCCTCGATGAGCGCCCCCTTGGCCGATTCGCTCAGCACGCGATACGCCGTGGCCGAGGGCTTGCCGCCGGTGTGAATGCGGGCCACCCGCTTCTCCGGTGTGCCCGCACGCGGCTCGGTTTCGAGGATGGGCTTGTTGATCACGCCCGTGGGCTTGCGCGGCGGGCGCGGGCCCTTGCCGCAGATGGCCCAGTAAAACTTGCCGACCGCGCGTGTCTCGAAGGCGGTGCGGAGGCCGTCATACGCCTTGCCGCGCAGCGCGACGACCAGCAGGCCGGAGGTGGAGCGGTCGAGCCGATGCACCAGGCCGTAGTCTCGGGCCGCGCCCAGGTTCTGGAGTGTGTGGCCGAAACGCTCGAAGAGGCCGTTGAGGAGCGTGTCGGTGTCGTGGCCCTTGCCGGGCTGGGTGGCCAGGCGTGCGGGCTTGTCGACCACGATCAACTCGTCGTCCTCGTAGATGATCTTGAACGCCACACGCGGGTTGGGCACAACGGAGAGGGACACACACGAAGGTAGGGGGCTGCGGGGTAGAGGCAGAAGAGAAAGTTCAGAGCACAGCGTTCAAAGTTCAGACCGGAGGCGGCATTTCCGGATGTGAACTCTGAACTCTGAACTCTGTACCTTGGGCTGTCCGCAGGTGGCGCTCCTCCGCCCGGCCAGCAAACACGCCCCATACGCTCCGTTTCCATGTCCTTCTCCCACGACCGTGCCGTCGTCCTTTCCACCGGCGATGAGATCATCGTCGGTCAGTTGCAGGACACCAACGCGCGCTGGCTGGCCCAGCAACTCGTTGGTGCGGGCATCGTGCCCATCGCGCACGAGGTGGTGCCGGATGACCTGCCCGCGCTCGTGGCCGCGCTGCGGCGTGCGTGTGCCGCGGCACCGCTGGTGGTGATGAGCGGCGGCCTGGGGCCGACCGAGGGCGACCTGACGCGGCAGGCTCTGGCCGCGCTCACGGGCGATGAACTTGTGGACGATGCCCATGCCCACGCGGCGATCGCGGCGATGCTCGCCAAGCGCGGGCGCGACATGTCCGCGCGGCAGGCCCGCCAGGCCCAGCGGCCGTCGCGGGCGACCTGCCTGCCCAACGCCTTCGGCACCGCACGGGGTCTGCACGTGGTTGTCGGGGACAAGGCGGATGTCGTCTGCCTGCCCGGCCCGCCGGGCGAGTTGCGGCCGATGTTTGAGGCGTGCGTGCGGCCGCTGCTGCGCCCGCCGCCGGGGCGAACCGTGCTCACGCGCCTCTGCCACATCGTGGGTGTGCCCGAGGCAGAATGTGTGATGCGCCTGGGCGACCTGACGAAGCGCGGCCGCGTGCCGCTGGTGGGCATCACGGCCAGCGGGGGGATTCTGACGCTGCGGATCCGTTACGAAGGACCGGCCGACCACTCTGCCGCCGTGGCGGCGGTTGATGAGGCGCAGGCCACCGCGCGGCGGGTGCTGGGAGACCACCTCTTCGCAACCGGCGAGGGCGAGAGCACCGGCGTAGAGGCGCTCGTGCGCACCGTGCTCGCCCTGTTGCAAGCACGCGGCCAGACCCTCAGCGTCGTTGAGAGTTGCACCGGCGGAATGCTGGGTGAACTCCTGAGCACCGTTCCGGGCTCGTCAGCCTCCTTTCTGGGCGGCGCGATCGTGTATTCCAACGCTCTGAAAGAAACGCTGGGTGTGCCCCGGGCCACGTTGGAAGCCCACCGTGCCGTGAGCGCCGAGTGCTGCGCCGCGTTGTGTTCTGCCGGACTCCGAGTGCATGGGGCCGACCATGTTCTGGCAATAACCGGCATCGCGGGGCCGGACGGCGGCACCGCCGCGAAACCGGTGGGGACGGTCTTCATCGGGCGGGTTTCACGCACGCGCAGCGAGGCCGATGACGCGGCCGGGTTGCCCGCTACGGGGGCGCGCCACGCCGCGGGCGGCCCGGACGTGCGTCGGTTCCTGTTCACCGGCGACCGGGAGGATGTGCGCCGTCGGGCGTGCGTATCGGCCCTCACCATGCTGTACTTTGCCTTCTCGGGTCCGCGCGCGGCCGAGCCGTGGCTGTTGTGGCAGGTGCCGGCACAAGGCGATGCCACGGGGGCCGCGTCGTGAGCACGCGGCCGCGGGTGGTGCGGTGGGCGGTTGTGGGGCGTTGCGCGCGCCTGCGGGTGGCGGCAGAGAGCGGGTATACTGTCGGGCCGCGGGCGTAGTTCAGCGGTAGAACGTCAGCTTCCCAAGCTGAATGTCGGGAGTTCGATCCTCCTCGCCCGCTTTCGCGACTCTCGTCGCGCGCCCTCGCAAAGAGGCGTTTCCCCTCGAAGATTCCGGTGTGTTCCGACGACCGCCGTCCTCTCGGTCGCGTCGCGTCCGCGTGCGTGCGCCGCGTGCGGTCGCTTCAGGGGCGGCCGGATTCGGCGGCGCTGAGGAGGCGGACGATGTCGGTGCGGTTTCTCTCGCTGGCAATGTCGCGGGCCATCCGGCCGCGCCGGTCGCGGAGCGTTGTGTTCGCGCCGGCCGCCTTGAGCGAGCGGGCGATCTCGAAGTGGCCCTCGCGAGCGGCAAAGTGCAGGGCCGTCCAGCCGTCGTGGCGCTGGGCATCGATGGGCGCTCGGGCCGCGAGCATCGCCGTGACGACATCGCGCTGGCCGGCGTTGACGGCGAACATCAAGGCGGTTTGTTGCTGCCGATCGCGCAGGCCTTGATTCGCGGAAGCCTGCATCAGTGCGAGCGCGGCGGGTGCTTTCGACTTGCTGCACGCGAGCATGAGCGGCGTGCGCCGGTCTTCGTCAATGCCGTTCACGTCGCCGCCCTTGGCGAGAAGGGCGCGAATCGCCCGCTCGTGGCCCGCGATCGCCGCGACGTGCAGGGGCGAATAGAAGTTCCGCTTCTCGCGATCGTTGGGGTTGGCCTTGCTGGCGATCGCGGTGTTGATGTCGGGCTCGGCACCGGTGGAGGCGGCCGCGAACCACGGGTTCGACTCGCGGCTCACCACCTCATCGGCCACCCCGGCCGGTCGCCCCTGGTTGCACCCGGCGGCCAGACAGACACCAGCAACGAAAACGGTGATCGGGACGGCAGCATGGTGTCGCATGGGCATGGCCCCTTGTCGCGGCAGGGCGTGGTGGTCGGGTCTGGGTTGCGGGTGCGTTATCGGCCGTCCGAGGAAAGGAGCGTGGCCGCGGCCTTGTCGTCTGGCGGCTTGGCACGCCACTTGGGCAGGTATTCGTCGCGCTTGCGCTGAATGTCGGCACCGTTGCTGACGGCCCACTGGCGAGAGGCCTCGGTGTTCTCGTAGAACCTCAGGCTCGTGTCCCAATCGCGGAAGTCCGAACCGGCGAGGTCGGCGGCGTGCAGTGGCTTGAGGGAGAAGCGCGCTTTCCAGAAGCCGAAGCGCGGGGTCACGAGCACGTAGTAGGTTTTGCCGGCATCGACCGTCGCCTGGAGAAAGTCGCCAGCCTCCGAGACGACCATGAACGTCCTGTCTCCCGGCTTGCACCGGTAGGCGACTTTCGTGCCCGACGAGACGATGCCGATGAACTCGTTCTGGGTTGAAGTGACATCGAAGACCGAGGATTGGATCGCGCCTCCGAAGACGGACGGGCGCATGAACACCACCACTGCCGAGTCCGCGGTTGCCGTCACGCCGCGATTGTCGGGCGCGACGGCCATGAGACTGCTCTTGCAGCCCGAGCAGAAGAGGAGGAGCAGGAAGGCAAAGGGCGTGGCGAGGATCACGGGGGTGCGCATAAAGGGCCTCCGCAGCGGAATCTGTGGGAGTGTACCAAAGTCTGCACGCCCATGCACTGCCGGTTTCTGTTGGGTGGCCCGTGTACGCATCTCGCCAACCGTTGCCGGGGACTTTGCAAGCGCCGGCATCTGCCCGGACAGCCCGCACCGAGCCGTCTGGGTTTGCGCGTGCCACACGCAGCGGATGGTGCTTCAAGATTGCACGAGGATGGACACCCGCCGCATCGTCCCTGCCCACCCGTGGTTCGCAGGGCGGGCGATATGATCCCGTCGCCGTGGAGCGTCCACACGACATCGCGCCGCATTCAATGAAGGGTTCTGTTCGGATGGTCGTGATCGCGCCGGTTTTCAACCACGGCGCGGCGATCGGGGCGGTGCTCGGGGCGCTCGCGGCCACACCACACCCCGTGATCGTGGTCAACGACGGCTCCACGGATTCAACAGCCCACGCGGTGGCCGACTGGCTCGGGCGCGGGGCGGGCGCACCGGCCCGTGAGGTTCTTCTCCATCCGCACAATCTCGGCAAGGCCGCGGCTCTTCGTGCGGGCTTCGCGCGGGCGCGGGAGCGCGGGTTCACGCACGCCCTGTCGATCGACACGGACGGCCAGCACGACGTCGGCGACGTTGGGGCGCTGGTCTGTGCGGCTCAGGGCACGCCCGCGGGGTTGGTCATCGGGGTACGCGTGCGTGGCCGCGACGATCCCCCGGCCCCGTGGGCCAGTCGCCTGGGGCGTGCCGTTTCCAACTGGCTGGTCTGGTGCGAGAGCGGTGTGCGCGTCGCGGACAGCCAGTCGGGGATGCGGGTGTATCCGCTGGGCGCAATGGGCGACCTTGACGGCGGTGCGGGCCGCTACGGATTTGAGACGGAGGTTATCAGCCGCGCCGGCTGGTTCGGTGTGCCGGTGGTGCAGGTGCCGATTCGGTGCATTTATGCTCTTGCGGGCGGGCGGACATCGCACTTTCGCCTCGTGGTTGACAGTCTGCGCGCGGCCGCGATGCACGCGGGCCTGCTCGCGCGGGCTTTGCTCTTCGTTCCGGCCGACGCTGCACGGGCGTGCGGCCCGGTCCTTCAGACCGGTTCCATCGCGGGTCGGCTGCTCCGCTGGCTCAGCCCCCGAAGCCTGCTCGCCATGGCGCGGGGCGACGTGTCGGCACGCAAGCGCCTTGCGGCGTCCGTGGGCGTGGGGCTGGCCATGGCCGCCATGCCGCTCTACGGTGTCAAGACCGTAACGTGCCTGTGGCTTGCCGCTCGGTTTCGCCTGCACCCGCTGGCGGTGGTGGGTGTGTCCAGTCTGTCAACGCTCCCGCTGGGCTTCGTCTTTGTTTTCGCGTCGGTCTTCGTGGGCCATGCGCTGGTGCGGGGCTCGTGGCCGACGGGCCTGGATGCGCAGCCGAGCGCCGGCGGCCTTCTGGGCCTGCTGCGGACAGGCGCGGCGGAGTGGGCGGTTGGTGGCGTGGTGGTGGCAGCCGTGCTCGGCCCGGTGGGCTACTTGGTGGCGCTCGCGTTGTTGTCGCGTGTGCCGCGGGGCGTTGCGGGGGCGGACACGCGGCGAGTGCCGGCTACACCGTTGCCACCAGCGGGGGGGGTGGTGGCGTGGGGCTCGCCCGATGGTGAAGTTGTTCCCGCGACGGTACGCACAGGAACGCGGGCGGCTGCGGGTGTTGCGACAGGAGACTGAAAGGCGCGCGGCGCGGCGCGAGCGGCACATAGCGCTGAAGCCACACGCACAGGTCAAAGGCGCGGTGCCGCCAGCGCAGCGCCCACGGAACACGGGGGAAGACCTGGCCGGCGAGCACGGAGATGATCGCGCCCGGCATCTGCAGGGGTCCGCCGCCGTCCATGAACAGTTCGCGGAAGGGGTGGCGGTAGTAGTTGCGGATGAGCCGCCAGAACGGCCTGGTGGTGCGTTCGACAAACGCGATGTGCTGACGCCGGGCGGCCCTGTCCGTCATTTCGCCACGGAGCGTGCGAGCCACCAAGCCCGCGACGTGGTTGCCGGTCATCATGGCGAGGGTGGCCCCGGTGGAGAAGATCGGGTCGAGGAAGCAGGCCGCGTCGCCGACGAGGAAGTACCCGGGGCCTGCGTACGGGCGGCAGCGATAACTGAAGTCGGAGAGGATGATGTTCTCACGGGGGCCGGTGGCATCGCGCATCCGGTGGCGCACCACGGGGCAGCGTGCGATCGCCCAGGCGAGCAACTCCGTGGCGGGCACGTCGATGGTGCGGACAAAGGCGGGGCGCGTGACAAAGCCGACGCTGGTTTTGGTGGGGCTGAGGCCGATGAGCCAGAACCAGCCTTCGTCGCACATGATGATGCAGGGGTGGCCGCTCTCGTTGCCCGGGGGGCGCTCGACGTGCTCAAAGTGCTGAAAGTACGCGACTTTCTGGAGATCGGGGTCGTCAAAGCCGCGCCGTTGGTTGAGGGTCCGGCCCACGATCGTGCCGTGCCCGGAGGCGTCCAGCAGCACGCGGCCACGGACCGCACCCGCATCGGTTTCAACCCGGATGTCGCCGGGGGCGAGCCGGGAGACCGCTCGCACCGGCGTGCCTTCATGCACATCCGCCCCGGCCTCGCGGGCGAGGTCCAGGAGGGCTTTGTCAAAGATCGACCGCTCGATGTTGAACACCGGCTCGCCCTTGATGAGCGCGTCGTTGAAGGTGAACTTGCGGGTGGTGTGGCAATCGCCGAAGCCAAACTCCGCGCCGTACTTGGGCACGTGCGTCAGGCGGAGTATGCGGGCCTCGATCCCCAGTTCGCGCAGCAGCGGCGAGGTGCGCGGCAGGATGGATTCGCCGATGTGGAACCGGGGATGCCGGTCCTTCTCCAGCACGCACACCCGCAGCCCCGTCCGGGCGAGCACCAGGGCCGCGGTTGAGCCGGCCGGGCCGCCGCCCGCGATCACCACGTCGTAGGTTTCCTTCATGCGGTGCTCCGAAAAAACGTGCTGAAGTGGACGTGCCTACATCGGTGCCGCAGGGTTGGAAGGCGCTCCAAAGATGCTAGGGGTCCGCCGGCAAGTGGGGGTGTGCTCTGGCGCCGATCACGCGACGCGGGTCAGCCGATGCCCGGCCCCGGTCGATCGACCGGTTCGATGTTCATCGCGGTCGCCGGACCGTTCCAGTCGGTGCAGAGTGAGGTGAACGCTCCCGGGCCGGGCCGGGCGACCAGCGACTGCGCGATCCCCACCAGCGG
>CAZNEU010000027.1:0-2894 GCA_964571915.1 uncultured Phycisphaeraceae bacterium | reverse complement strand
ATCTCGACCAAACTCATCGCGGGGCACCTCAGGGCCGTGTGCAAGGGGGAGGGCGTGCAGGCGGAGGATGAACTGCTGCACATGGTGGCCCGGCTGGGCAACGGCTCGATGCGCGATGCCCTGTCGCTGCTCGATCGGCTGATCGCGGGCGGCGATGAGGCCGGAGGCAAGCGGCTGACACCCGAGGGCCTGGAAACGTTGCTGGGCGTGCCCGAGCGCTCGCTGATCGTGGGGCTGGTGGATGCGTTCGCGGAGAGCGATGCACGCGGTGCGCTGGAGCAGACCGATGCCCTGCTGGCACGCGGCATCACCGTGGAGCAGATGCTGGTGAGCGTGGCCCAGCACCTGAGAGACTTGATGGTGATGCGGGCCTGCGGGCCCAAGACCGAACTGGTGGACCTGAGCGATGAGAGCCGCGCCAGCGCGGCGGAGCAGAGCGGGCGGTTTGATGAGGCCGCGCTGACGCACATGATCGCGTTGTGCGAGAGCGTGGGGCGGGCCGCCAAGAGCAGCGCGTTTCCGCGTGTGCTGGTGGATGCCTTGGTGGTGCGGCTGGCGCAGACGCACCACATTGCCGATGCGGTGGCGGTGGCCGAGGGCCGCGCACCGGCGGTGAGCGCATCGCCTCCGTCCCGCACCCCTCCTTCGGCGAAGCCAGCGAGCCCCGTAGCAGCGGGGGGGGCGGCGCCGGTGGCGGAGCCCAAGCCGGGGCCTGCGCGGGGTGCGAGCGATAGTGGTGGGGGAGAAGGCCCGTTGTTCGGGCGGAGTGCCGGACCAAAAAAAACCTGACGGCGGCTGAGGCCGGAACGGGCACGCAGCCGCCGGAACCGGCCGAGCCGATGGTGCCTGCGGCGTCGAAGAGACTGTTTCAGAAGGGGGAAAACCGGCCCACCCCCCAACCCCCTCCCTCCGCCACGGCGGACAGGTCTGGGAGTGGGCGTTCTGAAACCGCCTCTGAGGAGCCGCCGGCGCCGGTGGTGGTGGTGATGCCGGCGCGGGCGGGCGCTGGCGCTGTTGCCGGTGGCGTGAGGGAGAACCCGCTGGTGCGTGCGGCGGCGGAGTTGTTCCACGCGCGGGTGGTGGAGGCTGGGGAGGGGGCGGCGGACGGGACGTCCGCCCCACTGCCTGTACCGGCGGAAGAGAACCCGGCGTGATGACCGCGCCGGTTTCACGGCGCGCGTGCCGGGTCGAGCGTGTGGCCGCGGGGGAGAGCGCGGGGGCCAGCGCGGCTGTTCATCCACGCGCGCTGCACGAGGCTGATCGAGAGCCTGCGGCGAAGGCCGAAGGCTCAGCGCAGGCCGCGTTCTCATTTTCTCCCCTGAATGGGGTGTGAAAATAGCCGCATTATTTTTGGCTGGCCGCGGGTTTTTCCTTGCTTTTGTGAGGCGGCGCGGCAGAGTGGATCATCGGGCATGGCTGGCGCGGGGTTCGTCGGGCCGGCGTGTGTCCACCGCGTGGGTGTTCGGAGCCGAGTGAGGGGGAGGTAGAAGGAGCGAGTTATGCGTATCCAGAGTTTGGCAGCGGCGGCGGCGTTGGCGATTCCGTTGAGCGCGGGGGCGGCTCATGTGCAGATCATCGGGACCCTGAGCAACTTCGACGTGTTCAACCGCACGGGGCAGTTTGTCAACGACTTCAAGATCACGATCGTGGGCGGCAACGCGGGGATGGTCCGCGGCACCTACAACAACCCGCTCTACGGCCCCGGCGTGGTTATGCCCATGCCCGGCAACGTCATGATCAAGTGGGGCCCCAACGGCAACTTCGTGCCCCCCGGCGGTATCCAGCACTTCGGTGTGAGTTACTTCGGCAACCCGATCCAGGCGGGCACGGTCTGCTTCGACTGGACGCTCAACGGACAGGTCGTTCCCACCGGCGGCGATCCCAACCGGCCCCAGCAGATCTGGAACCAGCGCCTCAACCGCGTGGTGGATGTCATCCGCAACACGACCTGGCGCGTGCCGCGCCGGACGTGGGTGCAGCGCTTCGGGCTGGTGCTCAACCGTGAGGTGCAGCTCGAGGAACTGGTGGGCGGCTCGCCCATCTTCAGCAACTCCTTCCCCATCGACAGCCAGCCCGTGTCCATGGAGCCCGAAACCGACCTGGTCTTTGACGACTCGCGGTTCGATACCGACGAGAGCGGCGCGGTGCGGAGTTTCATCATCGGCTACCGCTCGTTCGAGGACAATAACGGCTCGCCGGGCGAGGAGTTGGGCGACACGTTCAACGCGGCGGTCGTTCCCACGCCCGCGGGTGCGGTGTTGCTGGGGCTGAGCGGCATGGCATTCGCGCGTCGTCGGCGTGCCTGAATCGCTCGGGTGGACAGGGATAGTTGCGCAGCAACCAACGCCCCCCGGCTGTATGCCGGGGGGTTTTTCGTGCGCGAGAACCAGCGGCGGGGAGCACTTCCCCCGTCCGCCAATGGCGGACCACCGCCTACGCCCTCGCCGACTCGGGCACCTCGCCCAGCGGGGGAGGAGCAGGAAGAAGGCACGGGGGCTTCCCGTACGCTTGGGCATGGTCGCGTCTCCCGGCGGAGGGCATCCTGATTGGCGGGTCGAGCGTGTGGCCGCGGGGGAGAGCGCCGCGGTGTGGCAGCGCGCCATGGCCGAGTTTTTCGCCACGGCGAATGTGCGAGACGAGGCTGGCGCGCAGGTGCTGAAGCGCGACGGGGCGGATGTGGTGCTGGCGGCGATGCTGGATGGGCGCGAGGTGGTGCTGAAGCGGTGGGCGTTGGGGACGCTGTGGGCGAGAGTGAAGCACGCGGCCCGGGGCAGCCGCGCGTGGAGGCAGTGGCGCGGCGCGGAGTTGCTGCGGGGCGCGGGCATCGGCACGCCAGCGTGCTATGCGATACTCACGGAGCGCGGTGGGGGGGGTGGGGGCGGTGGGGGCGGTGT
>CAZNEU010000026.1:0-6069 GCA_964571915.1 uncultured Phycisphaeraceae bacterium | reverse complement strand
AAGACCAGTTTCGACGTGTTCGGCCTGCTGGGCATCACCCCGCCTGCCAACACGCGGGCCGACCTGCTCATCGACGGCTACACCAAGCGCGGCATCGGCATCGGCACGGTGGGCACGTACACGCTGCCGGACCTGCGCGGCGATTTTTTGGCCTACATCGTGCCTGACGACCGCGGCACCGACCAACTCACCACCGGCGCAAGGCGCGAGCGCTTCGGCGAAACACGCGGGGCCTTCGTGGCCGACAGCGTCTTCACCATCAACGAGCACTGGACCCTCTTCCTCGAGGGTTCGTACATCTCGGACACGAACTTCATCGACGCGTACTACGAGCCGCTGGCGGAGACGCGGCGAGAGTTCGCCAACGCCGCCGACCTGCGCTACCGCTCCGGGAACCAGGCGTTCAGCGTGCTGGCCAAGGGCTCGCTCAACGAGTTCACACCCAACGAGTACCTCCTCCAGAGCCAGGGCTACACCGTTGACAAGATGCCCGAGGTGAGTTTCATCAGCATCGCCGACGATCTGCTCGCGGGCTGGGCGCCCGGGCTGGTGAGTTGGACCAGCGAATACCGGCTGAGCCGCATGGAGTTCAGCCTGGAAGACCGCACGCCGCGCGATGTGGGTCTGGAGAGCAACGCACTGGCCCAAAGCGTCTTCGGCCTGAACGCCAACGACAACATCGCTCAGTCGCTTCGCCTACGCGGCTTCCCTGATAAAGACGTACACCGCTTCGACACGCGCCAGGAACTTTCCAGCACGTTCATGGTCGGGCCGATCACGATCACCCCCTTCGTGGTCGCCCGCGCCACCGCCTACGACAACGACTTTCAGCAGTTCGGCGGCAACGACGACAAACTCCGCCTCTGGTACGCCGGGGGCGTAACAGCCTCGACCAGCATCCAGCACGTGGACAACGACGTGGAGAACCGTTTCTTTGATCTGCACCGCGTGCGCCACATCTTCGAGCCCTCGATCACCGGCTGGACCGCGGGCACCAACATCAAGCAGAGCGCCCTGCCGGTGTACGACGAGCGCGTCGAAAGCCTCGCCGAAGGCTCCGCCGCGAAGTTCACATTTGCCAACACCTTCCAGACGCAGCGCGGCGGGGAGGGCCGCTGGCGCACGGTCGATTTCCTGAAGATCGACCCCGCGCTCCAGTTCGCCACCAGCGACACCGACCGCGAGTCGCCCCTCAAGCGGTTCTTCGACTACCGCCCCGAATACTCGCAACTCGGCGACGCGTTCAATCTGGATGTGGCGTGGCAGACGACCGATGCTGCGGCGATCACGTTCAGCCAGATCTACGACCTCGATGTCCACCAGACGCAGCGCACGAGCACGGGCTTGGTGTTCGACCACTCGGCCGACTTCCGCAGTTTCGTGGAGATGCACTACCTGCACCCGCGCGAGTCCACGTTCGTCTCCTTCGGCGGCCAATACCGCCTCACGCGCAAGTACACCGTGGAGGTTGGCGCGACCTACGACGTGGACGCGACCGACTTCCAGGAACTCTCCACCCGGATCAACCGTGAGTTTCCCTCGTTCCTGCTCGCCGTGAAACTCCGCTACAACAACATCACCGACGAGGTGAGCCTGGGCTTCGTCCTCTCGCCCCAGGTGCGCGACACGCGTCGCGACCAACTCCGGCGCCTGGGGCGCGACCAGATCAGCGACACGCCCGCCGAAGGCGCGGGTTCCGGGGGGGCCGACAGCGGCTTCTTCCCGTGAGCATCACGCGCCCCAGGGGGTTTGTGGCCGCGGGCGGCAAGGCGGGCATCAAGCCCAGCAGCAAGCCCGATCTTGCGCTCATCGTGCGAACCGCGCCCGACGGACCCGGCGCGTCATTCGCCGCGGCTTTCACCACCAACGTCATCGTCGGTGCTCCCGTCGAGATCGCACTCCGCCAACGCGCGGCGGCGCTGGCCACCGCACAGGTTGCGGGCAGGCTTGGGCACGTTGTGAGGGCCTTCCTCATCAACGCGGGCAACTCCAACTCCGCCACGGGTGAACAGGGCGTGCGCGATGCTCAGGAGTGCATGGCCGCGGTGGCCGCGGCGCTCAACTGCGAACGCGACCGCGTGATGCCCAGTTCCACCGGCGTGATCGGCCGCCTGCTTCCCACGGCGAAGATCGTGGGTGCCGTGCCGGCGCTCGTGAAGGCGCTGGCCAGCGGGCCAGACGCGGATGCCAGCGCGGCGGCCGCCATCATGACCACCGACCTGGTCCCCAAGTTCGCCTTCGGGCAGGTGGTGATCGAGGGCGCGAAGGTGAGCATCGGGGCCATCGCCAAGGGCAGCGGCATGATCGCCCCGCGCCTGGGTTCGACCAGCGGCCCCCCACCGCCCAGCGCCACCATGCTGGCGTTCATCACCACCGACGCGTTCATCGACTCGCCCGCCTTGCAAGCCTCCCTCGACTCAGCGTGCGGCGTCAGTTTCAACCGCATCAGCGTGGACAACCACCCCTCGTGCAGCGACACCGCCGCCGTCATGTCCAGCGGTCTGGTGGGTCCGCCGATTCGTGCCGGCACGCGCGAATGCGAGGCCTTCGCCGCCGCGCTCTGCGCCCTGTGCGAGGACCTGGCCGAGCAGATCGTGGCCGACGGCGAGGGCGCGACGTGCACGTTCCGGGTTGTGGTGGAGGGAACCGCCACGGACGCCGAGGCCGAGCGCATGGCCCGCGAGGTCGTGAACTCGCCGCTCGTCAAGTGCGCCATCCACGGGCGCGATCCCAACTGGGGGCGCATCGTGACGGCGGCGGGCAACGCGGGTGTCTTGTTCAACCCGTTGCGGGCCTCGCTCGCCATCGGCCCCGTGGTGGTGTATCGCTCGGGTGTGCCCCTCCCCGAAGCACTGGACGACCCGCGCCTGGCTCAGGCTATGGCGGGAAGGCGTGTGGAATGTGTTCTGCGCGTCGGCACCGGCCCCGGCCGCGCGTGGATGGTCGGCTGCGACCTGAGCGCCCAGTACGTGAGCATCAACGCGGACTACACGACCTAGAGAAGGCACGGAGTCACGGAGGCATGGAGGGTTGTTGGGCCGGATGCTGGCTCTACGATCCCGAAGATGCCCGACCGTGTCCGTATCACCGACGTCTCACCGCGAGACGGCCTGCAGAACGAGGCCGGGGTGATCGCCACGGCGGACAAGGTCCGGCTGATCGAACTCCTCGCACGCACGGGTGTGGATGAGATCGAGGCAACCAGTTTCGTGAGCCCCAGGTGGGTGCCGCAACTCGCGGATGCGGCAGATGTGGTGCGGGGTCTGGCAGCCCTGATACGCGGCGGTGGCCCCCTGTTTTCAGGGCTCGTGCCCAACGAGCGCGGCCTCGACGCGGCCCTCGCCGCCAACGCCGGCGCAGGGGGTCCGCTCATCGGCAAGGTCTCCGTCTTCACCGCCGCATCGGAGACCTTCTCGCAGAAAAACACCAACGCCTCCATCGCCGACACAATCGAGCGTTTCAAGCCCGTCGTGAGCCGTGCCCACGAGGCCGGCCTCCTCGTGCGCGGCTACCTCTCTTGCGTGATTCGCTGCCCGTTCGAGGGGCCGATTGCTCCGGGCGCCGTCGCCGAGTGGAGCGGCCGCCTGCTGGAACTGGGCGTGGATGAACTCGACCTGGGCGACACCATCGGCGCGGGCACCCCCGAAACCGTGCGCGTCATGCTCGACGCCGTCAGCCGCGTCTGCCCGCTCGACGGTTCGCGCGTGCCGCTCACCCTGCACCTGCACGACACCTTCGGCCACGCCGGCGCGTGCGTGCGTGCCGCGCTCGACATGGGGGTGCGCTCGTTCGACGCTTCCGTTGCGGGCCTGGGGGGGTGCCCGTATGCCAGCACCACGCTCCCAGATGGCACCGTGCAACGCGCACCGGGCAACATCAGCACCGAGTTGCTTGCCCATACGGTGCGTGCGTGTGGTTACACCACCGGCGTGGACGTGCCCGCCCTCGAAGCCGCGGCCGCGTTCGCACGCGAGATCGTCGCCAAGGCCCGTGCCGCGGCAGCGGCGGGTGGGGGAGCCGCCTCGTGATCCTCACCTCCGTCCACGGGCAGGTCGCGACCATCACGCTCACCAGGCCGGAGCGCCGCAACGCCCTGACACCCGAAATGATGGTCGCGCTCAAGGCCGCGCTCGATCGACTGACGGACACTGGCACGCGGCCTCCGCCCGCGGTCGGCATCCGCGCCTTGGTCCTGGCGGGTGCCGGAAAGACCTTCTGCTCGGGCTTCGACCTTGACCTCTGTCGCGAGCACCCCAACGGCTCGGTGATGCGGGCCTTGCTCAGCGGCCTGTCCGCTGTCGTCGCGGCGATGCGTGCGTGCCCGGTGCCCGTCATCGTCGCCGCTCACGGCGCGGCCATCGCGGGCGGGTGCGCTCTGCTCGGCGGCGCAGACTTTGTCGTGGCGGACGCGAATGCCAGGTTCGGCTACCCGGTGGTGAAACTCGGCATCTCGCCCGCGGTCTCCCTCCCGTTCCTGCGCCACCACGTCGGTGATGGCCCCGCCCGCGCACGCACGCTGGACACGCAACTGATCGACGGTGCAGCCGCCCATCGCATCGGGCTGGTCACGGATCTGGTCTCGTCGCCCGAAGAGGTGCTTCCCACCGCCACCGCTCTCGCACACACCCTCGCCGCCAAGCCCCCCCACGGCCTGCTCGCCACACGTCGCTGGCTTGACGAACTCGCCCCCGCCGATGCCCCGCGCGGCCTGGCCGCGTCGCTCGGCCTCACCGGCGGTGATGAAGAACGCCGCCTGCTCCCCCAAGTCTGGAGTACACGCCCGTGACCGACCTTGCCACGCTCACCTTCGATGGCTCCGTCGCCACGCTCGCGCTCAACCGGCCCGACGCCCGCAACGCGCTCTCGCTCGACCTGCTCGCTGCGCTCCACACGCGGCTGAACGATCTGGCCCGCGCACCCACGCCGCCCACCGTGCTCGTCCTCACAGGCACGGGCAAGTCCTTCTGCGCGGGCATGGACCTCAAGGCCGTGCTCGGCGACAACGCCACCGCCCAGCGGCTGCTCATGTCGCTGGCCGACTTCACGCTGCGCCTGCGCGCCCTGCCCCTCGTAACCCTCGCCAAGGTCAACGGCGCGGCGATCGGCGGCGGCTGCGGCCTCGCCACCGTCTGCGACCTCGCCATCACCCACGCCGACAGCAAGGTGGGCTTCCCGGAGGTCGATCTGGGCGTCTGCCCGGCGGTCGTCGCCCCGTGGCTGGTGCGCAAGGTAGGTGCCGGCCGCGCACGGGCCATCCTCCTGCGCGGCGGCCTCATGTCGGGCCAGCAGGCTCTTGGCTGCGGCATCGTGAACGAGTGCGTCCCCACACGGGAAGAACTCGATGCCGCCGCTGCCGCCCTGGCCAGCCGCCTGGCCCAGGGGGGCCCGGCCGCGCTGCGGGCGACCAAGGGCCTGCTCAACGAACTCGACGGCTCGAATGACGCGGCACTGGTCCGCCGCGGGGCCGAACTCTCGGCCCAGGTGCTGGCAACGCCTGAGGCGCAGGCGATGCTCAGGGCGAAACTGGCCGGGCCTCCCGGCGGCTGAGTTTCATCACCACCAGCATCGGCCACCCCGCGTGGCTCCCCGCTCGCGGCGCGATGCGGATCAACTCGTCATCCACCGCGTGCTCGCTCAGGTGCTCAAGAGTGAGGCCCGCGGCCACCGCGCCCATCACATAGTCGCTCAGTTGGTTCGGCACGCTCTCAGGCATGGTTCTCACACCCGTTGCCGGGTCGGTGAACCGGGCCTGCACGCCCCGCAGCATCATGGCCGGGTGCATGATGGAGGCAAGCACAAAGGCCCCCTCGTTGGCGGGCTTGGCGAGTCGCCCCAGTTCGCCCATGAGCCCGCGCACGTCCTTCACGTGGTCAAAGACCAGGGTGCAGATCACCCTGTCAAATGAGCCGCTCTCCAGCGGCAGCGGTTTGGTCAGGTCATGCTCGATCCATCTCACCCGCTCGGCACCCACCTTGGCCCGCGCGGCAGTGAGCATGCCCGATGAAAAATCCACCGCCACCACTTCCGCCCCGGCCCCCGCGTGCCGAAGTGCGTGCCGACCCGTTCCAC
>CAZNEU010000025.1:0-2119 GCA_964571915.1 uncultured Phycisphaeraceae bacterium | reverse complement strand
CGACACGAACCCCGCCACGCTGGCCGACATGGCTAGGCCGCGGCCGCGCACGACCACGAGCGCGGCATCAATCGCATCGATGCTGGTGCCCGTCATGCAGCCGACAACGTGTCTCACATCCGCGGCCATACTCAACCGCAGCGTAGCAGGACCGCGCTCCGCGCCCCGATCCCCCACCCTCACACAGCCACACGCGCCGCGAGCGTCTGACCGATGATGCCCACGGCCTGCCCGATCTGCTCGGTGCTCACATCCAGGTGGCAGACGAAGCGGATGCGTCGGGGTGCGGTGGGCAGGCACCACACGCCGCGCGGCCGCAGGGCATCGCAGACCGCCGCCGCAAGCGGCAGGGGCTCGGCCAGGTCGATGAAGACCATGTTGGTGTCCACGGGCATGGCGATGCTCACGCCGGGAATCTCGCGCAGGCCGTCGGCCAGGCGGGTGGCGTTGGCGTGGTCATCCTTCAGGCGCATCCGGTGGTGGTCGAGCGCGTGGATTGCGGCGGCGGCCAGGATGCCGGACTGCCGCATGGCGCCGCCGAACATTTTGCGGAAGCGGTGGACGCGAGTGATGGCGGCCTTGTCTCCGCAGACCGCGGACCCGGCCGGCGCGCCCAGGCCCTTGGAGAAGCAGCAACTCACCGTGTCAAAGTGTTTGGCGTAGTCGGCGGGGGCGATGCCGGTCTTGGCGCACGCGTTCCAGATGCGTGCCCCGTCCAGATGCACACGCAGCCCGTGCGTGCGTGCGACGCGGGCCACACGCTCGATCTGCGCCATCGGCCACACCGCGCCGCCGCCCCGGTTCTGTGTGTTCTCAACCACCAGCAGGCGTGAGCGGGCAAAGTGGCTGCTCTCGGGGCGCACCGCCGCGTCAACATCCGGCGCGTCAAAGAGGCCCAGCGGCCCGCTCAGCGGGCGCACCATCACGCCCGAGAGCGCGGCGGGGGCGCCGGTCTCATAGTGAATGATGTGGGAGTCGGCGTGGGCAATCACCTCATCGCCGGGTTCCGTGTGCGCGCGGATGGCGGTCTGGTTCGCCATGGTGCCGCTGGGCACAAAGCACGCGGCCTCCTTGCCCATGAGCAGGGCCACCTTCTCCTGCAGGGCGATCACGGTCGGGTCATCGCCCAGCACGTCATCGCCCACCTCGGCGCTGGCCATCACCTGCCGCATGGCGGCGGTGGGGCGTGTAACCGTGTCGGAGCGAAGGTCGATCGGGCCGGCCGCGCCTGTGCCGCTCGTGGTGCCGGACGCGCCCTTGCCGTTCTGGTTTGGTCCCATACCGGAAGGATAGAACGCCCCGCCGCGCGTGTACGCTTGGCCCGTGCACCGTGCCGCGCTGGATCGACTGCCCGATGACGATCTGTTGCTGCTGCCTTGCCCCGCGGGCGTGGAGCGCAGCGGCGGCTTCGTGTTGCTCGCCCCGGGGAAAGAGCCCGAGCCCCACGTCCTCATGTCCGGCACGGGCGACCCGTCCGCTTCCGCAGGTGCCATTCCCCCCACCACCACCGCTCAGGGGTACACACTCACCACGCACGAGCCGCGGCATGTGCGGGCGGACGCGAGAGAGTTTGAGGCCGTGGCCACCATCGAAGCCGCGACTGAGGCGGGCGTTCGACACGGGCGGGCCACGCTCGCGCAACTCTGGAGGCGCTTTGGGCCGCGCCTGCCGCTGGTGCGGATCGAGGACCGGCCCACGTTTGCCGTGCGCGGCGTGATGCTCGATGTTTCACGCGACCGGGTGCCCACCATGCAGCACCTGTTTGAGACGGTGGACACGCTCGCGGGCCTCAAGATCAACCACTTGCAACTTTACACGGAGCACACGTTTGCTTACGCGGGCCACGAGGCCGCGTGGCGGGGCCACGCGCCGCTGACACCGGCAGAGATTCGCCGCCTTGACGACTACTGCCTGGAGCGCGGGATTGAACTGGCGGCGAACCAGAACTGCTTCGGCCACCTTGCCGCGTGGCTGAAACTGCCGGAGTACGCACACCTGGCCGAAACCCACGGCGAGTGGATGTTTGATGTGTGGCCGCGCTCCGGCCCGTTCTCGCTCTGCCCGACGGACCCGGCGAGTCTGGCCTTCATTGAGGACCTGCTGGGGCAACTGTTGCCGT
>CAZNEU010000024.1:0-8203 GCA_964571915.1 uncultured Phycisphaeraceae bacterium | reverse complement strand
GCCTGCGGACCGGTACGCCCACGACCACGACCGATCTGCGGCTGGACCCGCAAGCCGTGCGCCAGGCGGTGGAGGGCCTGCGCCGGTCGGTGAACGAAGAGCGCGGCACGGGGCACCACGTGACCGTGCCTGATGTACTGGGCAACCCGGTGCGGCAGAACACGTTCAACGTGCCCGGCGTGCTGGTGTGGGGCAAGAGCGGCACGGCCGATGCGCCGGCGGTGCTGGGTGAACCGGTGGAGGGCGGGTCGGTGCGTGGCGTGCTCCGCGATGGCGATCACTCGTGGTTCGTGGGCATGGTGGGCCCCGTGGTGCTGGGGCGGCCCAAGTATGTGATCGCGGTGGTGGTGGATTATGGCGGCAGCGGCGGCCGCGCTGCGGGGCCGGTGGCGAACCAGGTGGTGTGGCAACTGGTGGCGGAGGGGTATTTGTGAGGACAACCTTGCCGGAATGGAGCGCGTGAGAAGCGGGATCGTTCAACGCGTGTTCGGGCCCAGCGTGGACTTTGCCAACTGGGGTTTGCTCACGGTCTTCGCGTCGGTGGTGCTGAGCGCCCTGGGCGTGTACGCGATCGATGTGGGCTCGCGCGAGGTGGGGGGCAGCGGGGGCGAGACGGGCGTGCTGGCGGGGCGGGCCCTGGTGCAGGTGGTGTATGTGGTCGCGGGCGTGCTGGCGGGGCTCACGGTGTGCGTGCCGCGCGTGCATGTGGTGCGGCTCCTGTCGTGGCCGGCGCTGGCGGGGGCGGTGGGCCTGCTGGTGTTCCTGCTGCTGCCGTTTGTGCCCGCTTCCATCGTGCGGCCCCGCAACGGCTGCCGCGGCTGGATTGATGTGGGCCCGATCGATGTGCAGCCCGCGGAACTGGCGAAGGTGGCGTATGTGCTGGCGATGGCGGAGTATCTGCGGCTGCGGCGAGATCATCGCACGTGGATGGGGCTGATGCCGGTGGCCCTCATCACGATGATTCCCGTCGCGCTCATCACGCTCCAGCCCGACCTGGGCACCGCGCTGCTCTTTATTCCGACGGCCTTTGCGATGCTGCTGGCGGCGGGGGCCAAACTCAAGCACCTGGCGATCGTGGTGCTGGCGGGCACGCTCGCGGCGCCGGCGATGTACCCGTTCCTGAAGCCCCACCAGAAGCAGCGGATCGTGGGGCTGATGAAGCAGGTGCAGGGCGACACGAGCCAGCGGAGCGATGCGGATGTCTTCCAGGCCTCGACGGCGATCATGCTGGTGGGCGCGGGAGAGACGCAGGGCTACTCCGACGGAATGGCCCGCGCCGTGGTGAAGTTCTCGCGCCTGCCCGAGCGGCACAACGACATGGTCTTCGCCGTGATCGGTGCGCGGTTCGGCCTGGTGGGTGGCGCGATGGTGCTGGGCCTCTATGGCCTGTGGGCGGCGGGGGCGCTCCTGGCCGCCGCGGCAAGCCGCGACGCCTTCGGGCGGCTGGTGTGTGTGGGAAGCGCGGGCATGGTGTGCGTGCAGGCGGTGGTGAACGTGGGCATGAACGTGGGCGTGATGCCCATCGTGGGTCTGCCGTTGCCGTTTGTGAGTTACGGTGGCAGCAGCATGGTGAGCGTGTGGATGATGGCGGGCCTGGTCTACAGCGTGGCCATGCGGCCCCCGCCGCGCATGTCCAGGCCCACGTTCGAGTTCGGGCGGCACGAGTAGCCGCGGCGGTGGCAAAGATGACGACATGAGCGACGGCCCGATGACCGGCGAAGCGAGAGGTGCCGTCCGCGAGTTGGCGCGGCTGGTGGCCGATCGGGCCCGCCGCGAGGCCGAACTCACGCATGATCTGGAAGCGGCGTTGGCGGCCGCGCACAGCGCCAAGGCAACCGCGGATGCGGCGCGGGCGGCCCGTGCCGCCGGCGACCGCGAACGCATCGCCCTCGGGCACGCCGATGCCGTGCGGCTGGCGCACGAGCGGTTCGACGTGCAGACCGCGGCCGTGCAGCGTGAGGCCACAAACCGTGCCAACGAGGTGAGCGAGCGGGCGGAGGTGGATGCCGCGGCGGCCAAGAACCGGCTCGAAGAGGCCGTGTGGATGGCCGAGACGCTGCACGAATCGGAGAGCCCCAAGCCCGTGCAGACCTTCGAGCGGTTGCGGATCGGTGTGTCGGGTGTGCTGGCGCAACTGGCTGTGATCGAGCAGCAGGCGGGGGCGCTCTTGGCCCAGTGGCGCATGGGTGCCATGCCGGTGGTGCCGGAAGCGGGCACGCGGCCCAACCCCGAGACGGCCGATGTGGGCCTTGCGGAGTTGCGGCTGGGCGCGGACGAAGCGGCACGCGCGGCCGAGCGCACGCTCGGGCGTGTGGTGCCGCGTCTGTTCATCGTGCCGTTGCCCGAGGCGCTGGCGCTGCTGGGCGCGGCGGCGGGCGGCGTGCTGGGGGCGTGGGCAACCGGGTGGCGGCCCAACGTCGGGCTGGCGGTGGGTGCGGGGGTGCTGGCGGGGCTGGGGTGTGGTCTGTGGTTTCTGCACCATGCCACGCGCGGCGTGGTGCAGGCGGAGGCACGCGGCGTGGCCGAGAAGATCGCCCGGGCACGCGCCTGCGCACGTGGCGTGCTGAGCACGGGTGCCGACGAGCGTAACCGGACGCGCGCCGCGGTGGAGGCTTGCAGAGACACCACCATCGCTGCCGCACGCGCGGCCCACGCGGCCACCATGGACGACCTGCGTGCGGCCCGCGACCGGCACCGGCGCGAGGCCGCCGCGGCGTGCGATGCCGCGTTGAGCGAAGCCGCACGGGAGCGCGACGCGAACGTGGCGGCGGCCGAAGCGGCACGGGGCGAGCAGACGATGGCTCTGGAGCGCTGGCAGGGCACGCAAGGCGAGGCCGATGTCGGGGCGGAGGTGGCGGCCACGGGCGGCGCGCGGGCCGCGTTCGAGCGGGCGTGGAGCGTGCTCGAAAAACAGTGGCACGACGGCACACGCAGCGCGGCCGGGTCGCTGGCGTGCCTGAGTGCGGAGGTGGAGGGGCAGTTCCCCGCATGGGACCGCCCGCCGTGGACCGACTTGAGCGCAAACGGCGAGGGCGACTGGCCGCGCGTTCGCGCCTGCCCGCGAGCCATACCGCTGGGTGTGCAGCGTGTGAACGTGGCGGCCCTGCCCGGCGGCCTGAGCGCTGATGCGCGCCTCGCCCTGCGTGTGCCGCCGAGCCTGGGCGTGCCGGTCGTGCTGGAACTGCCCGACCGCTGCTCGCTGCTGGTGCAGTTTGGCGGGGGGGGTGGCAAGCCCGACCCCGCCGTGGGCGCGGCACGCGAGGCCGCGCTGGATGTGCTCCGCAACGCGAGCGTGCGCCTGCTCACGGGCCTGCCGCCGGGCAAGGTGCGTTTCACGTTTGTTGATCCTGTCGGGCTGGGACAGAGTTTTTCGGCGTTCATGCACCTGGCGGATTACAACGAGCAACTCGTGGGCGAGCGCATCTGGACGGAGTCGCGCCACATCGAGGCGCGCCTGGCCGACCTGACCGAGCACATGGAGAACGTGATCCAGAAATATCTCCGCAATCAGTTCCCGACGATCGAGGACTACAACGTGCACGCGGGCGAGGTGGCCGAGCCGTATCGGTTTGTGGTGCTGGCGGATGTGCCGGTGAGCCTGAGCGAGAACGCGGCCAAGCGGCTGGCGAGCGTGATCGCCGCGGGGCCGCGCTGCGGCGTGTACACGCTCATCGCCCAGGACCTGCGCCACCCGCTCCCGGCGGGCCTGATGCAGACGGACCTGGACGCGGCCACGGTGCGGGTGGCGTGGAGGCGCGGGCCGGACGGTACGGGCCGCTCTGTGCGCACCGATGCGGACTTCGCGCCCTGGCCGCTGGAGTTGGAGCGGCCGCCCGCGGATGCCGCGCTGAACGCGGTGGTCCGCGCGGCCGGGCGTGCCGCCAAAGACGCGGGGCGGGTCGAGGTGCCCTTCGAGATGATCGCCCCCGGGCCGGATGCGGTGTGGACGGCGAGCACGGCGAACGAACTGCGCATCCCGATCGGGCGTGCGGGGGCCACCAAGTTGCAGGAACTGGTGCTGGGGCGCGGCACGGCGCAGCACGCGCTCATCGCCGGGCGCACCGGTTCGGGCAAGAGCACGCTCCTGCACGCACTCATCGTGAGCGGGGCGCTCTGGCACAGCCCGGATGAACTCGAGATGTACCTGGTGGATTTCAAGAAGGGCGTGGAGTTCAAGACGTATGCCACGCACCACCTGCCGCACGCGCGCGTGGTGGCGGTGGAGAGCGAGCGCGAGTTCGGCCTGAGCGTGCTGCGGCGGTTGGACGCGGTGCTGCGGGCGCGCGGCGACGCCTTCCGCGCGTGCGCGACGCAGGACGTGGCGGCGTATCGCGCGGCGCGGCCGGGGGAGCGCATGCCGCGCGTGCTGCTGGTGATTGATGAGTTCCAGGAACTGTTTGTGGAGGATGACAAGATCGCGCAGGAGAGCGCCCTGTTGCTGGACAGGCTGGTGCGCCAGGGACGGGCGTTCGGGATGCACGTGGTGCTGGGAAGCCAGACGCTGGGCGGGGCGTACTCGCTGGCCCGCAGCACGATCGGCCAGATGGGCGTGCGGATCGCGCTGGCCTGCAACGAGGCCGATGCGCTGCTGATTATGGGTGATGACAACACGGCCCCGCGCCTGCTGCACCGGCCCGGCGAAGCGATCTACAACGACGCCAGCGGCGCGGTGGAGGCCAACAACCCCTTCCAGGTGGCGTGGCTGAGCGACGCACGCCGCACGGAGTTCCTTGACCTGGCGAGTGCCAAGGCTGTCAAGCCTGCGGGCGCGGAGCGCGAGTTGGTGGTGTTCGAGGGGAGCGCCCCGGCGGACCTGTCCAACAACCGCTTGCTGGCACGGGCCGCGGCGGGAAGGGGTGGTGCGGCAGCGATCTCGCCGCTGGTGTGGCTGGGCGAGCCTGTGGCGATCAAAGACCCGACCGGGTTTGCGCTGCGCAAGCAGAGTGGTGCGAACCTGTTGATTGTGGGCCAGCAGGACCAGACCGCGCTGGCGATGGGGGTGAGCGCGCTCGTGAGTCTGGCGGCCCAGGGTGTGCGGGGGGCGGATGTGTCCGTGCTCGACGGCACACCCGCCGATGCGCCCGCCGACATGCAGGGTGTGCTGGAGCGTGAGGGCGCTCTGCGCCTGCCGGGGATGCGGCTCGTCCGGTATCGAGAGGTCGGTGACGCACTGGCTGAACTCGCGGCGGAGGTGGAGAAGCGTGTGCAGGGGGAAGGCGGCCCGACGAAGGTGCTGCTCATCCACGGGTTGCAGCGGTACCGGGTGCTGCGGCGGCCGGAGGATGAGTTCGATTTTTCGAGCGGCGGGGACGAGAAGGCCGCGCGGCCGGATCGGTTGCTGGCCACGATTCTGCGCGAGGGTCCGGGCGTGGGCGTGCATGTCATCTGCTGGTGCGACACGCTGGCGAGCCTGAATCGCGCGCTCGACCGGGCCAGTGTGCGAGAGTTTGACGGGCGCGTGCTGATGCAGATTTCCGCGGCCGACTCGTCGGCCCTGATCGACTCGCCCGTGGCGGGGGCCTTGGGCGGCAACCGTGCCATCCTCTTCAGCGAGGAGTTGGGCCAGATCGAGAAGTTCAGGCCGTACGCGTTGCCGGGGTGATGAACGCGGCGCGGACAGACCTCGCCTCGATGCCTTCCCGGAGATCAGCAGCATGTCAACGCAAGGTATCGCTTGTCGGTTGGAACGGCCAAGAGGGCACCAAGGCACGAGGCATCAAGGCAGCGCTCACGCCAAGACCGCGGCGACTTCATCGAGCAGACCGGTGGCCGCGGCGGCGGTGGGGGCTTCGGCGATAAGGCGCATGATGGGCTCGGTGTTGCTGGCGCGCACATGCACCCATGCGGAGCAGGAGGCGAAGTCGACGCGCACGCCGTCCTGCGTGTCTACGCGCTCGCGGGCATAGTGGCGTGCGATCTTCTCGACCGCGGGCTTGGCGTGGTCTTTGTGGGCCAGATCGACCTTGCGCTTTTCGATGGCGTAGGCGGGCATGTCGGCCACGAGTTGGGAGATGGTCTTGCCCGTCTTGGCAACCAGCGCCAGCACGAGGGCCATGGAGCCGAGGGAATCGCGGATGTAGGTGATGCGCGGCCAGATGACGCCGCCGTTGCCCTCGCCGCCGATGAGGCACTGCTCGCGTTTCATGGCTTCCACCACGTTGGCCTCGCCCACGCTCGTGCGGAGGACGGTGGCCCCGTGCCGGGCGGCGAGATCGTCGATCATGCGGCTGGTGGAGAGGTTGACGGCGATGGTGCTGCCGCGCTTGACACCGGCGATCTCGAAGAGTGCGCGGCAGGCGAGGACGAGTGTGTATTCCTCGCCGATGTAGCGGCCGCGCTCGTCCACGATGGCGAGACGGTCGGCATCGGGGTCCTGTGCGAAGCCGACGGCGGCCTTGTGCTTCGTCACAGCGCGGCAGAGGGCGGTGAGGTTCGCGGCGGTGGGCTCGGGCGTGTGCGGGAAGAGGCCGACACGCTTGTACATGGCCGTGGCGCGGCAGCCGAGGGCGGTGAGCAGGGCTGGCCCGGCGAGCGTGCCGGAGCCGCCCACGGAATCGACGACGGCTTTGAGCCGGGCCTTTTTCAAGCTCTTCAGGGCACCCAGTTCGCGCGCGAGCGCGACCACGTGGCGAGCGTGCAGCGCACCTGCGTTGACGGGAGTGAGTTCGCGGCCGAGGGTGTTCCAGGGCTGGCGGTCGAGCGTGTCGTTGTGATAGACGGAGATGATCTGGTCGGCAAGGGCCTTGCCCGGCGCGCTCGCGCTGGCGCGGCCCGTGGCGAGCGCGCTATCGCGCGTGATGGCCTTGCAGCCGTTCCACTGCTGGGGGTTATGGCTGGCGGTGAGCACGAGGCCGCCCGCAGCGCCGATTTGGTCGACGATGAAGCCGACGGACGGAGTCATGGCGATTCCGGGGCCGGCGGAACCGGCGGCCGGAATCACGTTGCAGCCCACAGCGCGCAGGCCCGCGCTGGCCGCGTGCATGAGCACGTCGCCGCTCGCGCGCCCGTCGCGGGCGAGCACGACCAGGGGGGCCGCGGGTCTGGCTTTGGCCGAGCGCGGCGTGCCGCGCCGCAGGTGGGTGCCGAGTGCTCCGGCGAAGCGCGAGACGGTTTCGGCGGTGAGGGATGTGCCCACGATGCCGCGCATCCCGCTGACACCGAGCATGAGAACATCGCCGCCTGTGGCCATGAGAGTGGTTCCTATGAGGGCGGAAGGATACGGGGGATGCCACGGAATGCGCCCGGCGGGGCGGATGCCCCGTCGGCCGCGCAGGTTGTTGGTTGGCGGCAGGAGGTCCGCCCCACCACGGTGCCACCTCTACCCTCCCGTGTGTTTGCTCTTCACGTTCGCACTCGTTTTTGTGCCGCGCACGCGCTGATGTTCCGCGGCGTGCTGGAGCCGCTGCACTGGCACGACTGGCGCGTCGAGGTGGTGGTGGCGGGTGAGAACCTCGATGCGGACGGCGTGCTTTGTGATTTTCACGAGATTGAAGAGCACCTGTCAGCCGTCGTTGCACCCTTCCAGAACACGAACCTGAATCATGTGCCTCCGTTTGGTGCTTTGGCGGGTGGCGTGGGCGTGGGCGTGGCCAAACCCGACCTGAACCCGTCTGCGGAGCACGTGGCCCGGCACATTGCCCAGTCTTTACAGGCCCACCTCGCAACTCGGCTGGCGAAGTGTCCGAAAACCTTGCAGGGCGCTGCCCGGGAAGAGGGCGGCGTTCGCGTTGAGTCGGTGAGCATTACCGAGGCCGAGGGCTGCGTGGCGGTGTATCGTCTCTCGGGGGCGTGATCGAGCGGCTTGGATGGCCTGTTGAGCAACGGCGTACCCCGCGTCGTGAGGATGTTTCGTGCCCGCGAATGAACCGACTCAATCTGTGTCCGGGAGCGGCAGCACGGGGGGCGCCGGGAGCGCGAACCCGCCGCGTGGTGCCAAGGGCAACGTGCGCCGCCGTTCGCGGTTTGACGTGGACGGCGACCCGCGTTCGGATGTGGAGGGCAACGGGATGCGCGAGGCCCTGAGCGGGCTGGCCGCGCCCGTGGGTGTGCAGGGGCCGGAGATGGGTCCGATGGAGGCCAAAGACGCGGCGGCGCGTTCGAGTTTGCGGCCGGATGTGCGGCCGAATGCCAAGACGCTCAACCGCGACCTGAGTTGGCTGGAGTTCAACGCGCGGGTGCTGTTTCAGGCTCAGGACGAGCGGCT
>CAZNEU010000023.1:0-13024 GCA_964571915.1 uncultured Phycisphaeraceae bacterium | reverse complement strand
GCGGGCACGTGCCCGTACACGGCCACGAAGAACGCGGTGGCGCGGCTCTTCGGCGTCGGCCCGGCCCGCGCCGACGCGAGCGCGCCGTCGCACGCCGCCACACACGCGCACGCCGCGGACGGTGCCAGCGCGCACCCTGCTGCGCACCCGCACGCCCCGCACGGCGAGGTGGAGCACCAGCACGCAGCCGCAACGCCGCCGACCGGGCTGCACGATGCCCTCAAGGCGCGCACGTGGCCGCTCCACCAGCAGGCCGAGCATCATCCCTATCAGGCCGCCATCATGCGTGGGGGGGGCGGCGTGCCCCGCAGGGGCTACATCGCACAACTCGAGCAGACTCTCCTCGTGCATCAGGCCCTCGAAGGCCACCTCGCGGCTCTGCAAACCACCGTGCCCGCCGTCGGCGCGATGGTGCGCGACCACCACTTCCGCGTACCGCACGCGCTGGCGGATCTGGCCGCGCTCGGCGGCAACACCTCCCCCATTCCGCTCTCACCCACCCGGTCGCTCATCGCCGAGATCGACGCCGCGGCGGCCACGCGCCCGCACGCGCTCGTCGGATACTTCTACGTCCTCGAAGGCTCCACCAACGGCGCCAAGTTCATCGCCAAGGCCCTGGCCCGCGCGCTCAACATCACCGACGGACGCGGCCTCTCATACCAAGACCCCCACGGCGACCAGCAGCGCCCCCGCTGGGCCGAGTTCAAGGCCGGCCTGAACACGCTGGCTCTCACGCCCACCCAGGAGCGTGAAGTGGTGGAGGCCGCGACCTCCCTCTTCGGCTGGACCGTCGCGCTCTTCGACGTGCTCGCGGCACGCTTCCCGATCACCGATGCGCCGGCCAACGAGGTGCCCGCCCGCCACGCGCCGGCACCGGCCGCCACCTGAGCCACGCCCTCCCAAGCCCTGCTACGCCCCCCGTGCGAGAAATCCGCGCGCCCGGCTGGCACCCTAGCATCGTGTGTTGCACACTTGAACCGCGGTCGGAATCGGTCCGGCTCAGGCACGCCCCCCCATCCTGCGGCACCTGGCGGCCCTTCCCGACGAGGCAAGGACGCTGCCGTCATGGCCCACAAGCCCGCCAAATCTCACGGCTCTCGCGGCACCCAGCCCCCGCACCAGCACGATGTGTTCGCGTCGGTGGATATCGACGACCCCGCGTTCGGCGGCGGCGGCCGCGTCTACAGCGGGGCACTCGACAGCAAGGTGCTGGTGCTCAACAAGTTGTACCTGGCCGTGCGCGTGGTCTCGGCCCGCCGCGCGTTCAGCATGATCTACCGCGACATGGCGGAGATCATCCACGTTGAGAACGGCCAGTACAGCACGTTCGATTTCACGTCGTGGTCGGAACTCAGCGGCCTGAAGAAGCGGTTCGAGCCCGACAAGCACGACTGGGTGCGCACGGTGCGGTTGCACATCGCCGTGCCCCGCGTCATCCGCCTGCTGGGCTACGACCGCCTGCCCGCGCAGCAGGTGAAACTCAACCGCCGCAACCTCTTTGCACGCGACCGCAACCAGTGCCAGTATTGCGGCCGCTTCTTCCCCACCAACGACCTCTCGATCGACCACGTCCTGCCGCGCAGCCTGGGCGGGGGCGATTCGTGGGACAACCTGGTGTGCTCGTGCATCCGCTGCAACGCCCGCAAGGGCGGGCGCACGCCCGAGCAGGCCCGCATGAAGATGGTGCGGCGGCCCGTCATGCCGCGCCGCAACCCGCTGGTCGCGCTGCGCCTGGGGCAGGACAAGTACTCGTCGTGGAAGGCCTTCCTCGACAACGCCTACTGGAGCGTGGAACTCAGGTGAACGGCCCGGCCCCCACACCGCGCTCGTCGCCTGCGCCCTCACCGCCCGGCGCGTATTCCTACGCCTCCGTCTACAACGCCGACGGGATCGACGAATCGCTCGTGGCGAGCATGTTGCGCCTCACGCCGCTGGAGCGCCTCCGCCGCATGGATTCCGCTCGCCGCGACTCGATACGCTTGCAGGAGTATGGCCGACGCGCCCGTGAAGCCGCTGCTCGAACAGTTCGCTGAACTGCTGCACGCCCGGGGCGTGGAGTTCATCGTCATCGGCGGACAGGCGGAGAACCTCTGGGGTTCGCCGCGCGTCACCGTCGATGTTGACCTCTGCTATGAACGTTCACCCGCCAACATCGCCCGCCTCGCCGCAGCGCTGCGCGGCCTCAACGCGATGCTCCGCACACGCGACGGACCCATCGCGGCACCGCTCGACGCCCGCATGATCGAGGGCGGCGGCAACTTCACGCTCACCACCCGCCTGGGCGACCTCGATCTGCTCGCGTACGTCGAACCCATAGGGGGCTTCGACGACCTGGCAAAGACCGCTGTCTCCGTTGAACTCTCGTCGCTGCGCGTGCGCGTCGCGAGCATCGCCACGCTCCTGCGCATCAAGGAACACCTCCGGCGACCAAAGGACGCCGAAGCGATTGCCATCCTGCGCGCAATCGTGGCTCGCGACAACCCCGCCTGAAGAGCACTGCCGCCGCGCTCTCGGTCACCCCGCCCCGTTCTTCTTCCAGTGATTGATCAGCCCGTTCGTGCTGCTGTCGTGGCTCTTCACCTCGCCCGGAGCCAGCAACTCGGGCAGGATCGCCTTCGCCAACTGCTTGCCCAGTTCCACGCCCCACTGGTCGAACGAGTTGATGTTCCACACGATCCCCTGCGTGAAGATCTTGTGCTCGTACATCGCGATCAGACTCCCCAGCGTGCGCGGCGTGAGTTTGTTGAACATGATGCTGTTGGTCGGCTTGTTCCCCTCGAACACCTTGTGCGGCACCAACGCCTCCAGCGCCGCGCCCTTCATGCCGCCCCCCCCACCCTTCTCCAGTTCGCTGCGCACCGCCGCGGGCATCTTTCCGAACGCCAGGGCCTCGGTCTGCGCGAAGAAGTTCGAGAGCAGGATCGGGTGGTGCTGCCCCACCGGGTTGTGGCTCTGGATGGGCGCCAGAAAATCGCACGGCACCAGTTTCTCACCCTGATGGATCAACTGGTAGAACGCGTGCTGGCCGTTGGTGCCCGGCTCGCCCCAGATGATCGGCCCCGTGGTGTAGTCCACCCGCTGGCCGTCGCGGCGCACGAACTTGCCGTTGCTCTCCATGTCGCCCTGCTGGAAGTACGCCGCGAAGCGGTGCATGTACTGGTCGTAGGGCAGGATGGCTTCCGTCTGTGCGTTGAAGAAGTTGTTGTACCACAGGCCCACCATCCCCAGGATCATGGGCAGGTTCTTCTCCGGCGGGGCGGAAATGAAGTGCTGGTCCATCGCGTGCCCGCCCGCCAGCAAATCGCGGAAGTTCGCCGGCCCGATGGCGAGGATGATGGGCAGACCGATCGCCGACCACAGCGAGTAGCGTCCGCCCACCCAATCCCAGAACTCGAACATGTTCCTGGTGTCGATGCCGAAGGCCGACACCTCCTTGGCGTTGGTCGAGAGGGCGACAAAGTGCCTGGCCACGTGGGCCTTGTCGCCCGCGGTCTTCAGGAACCAGTCCCGGGCCGTGGTCGCGTTCGTGATCGTCTCCTGCGTGGTGAAGGTCTTGCTCGCCACGATGAACAGGGCGGTCTCCGGGTTCAACTGCCGCAGGCACTCGGCCATGTGCGTGCCGTCGATGTTGCTCACAAAGTGGCACTTCAGGTCGCGCTTGCAGTACGGCTTGAGGGCCTCGGTCGCCATCACCGGCCCCAGATCACTTCCGCCGATGCCGATGTTCACCACATCGGTGATCGCCTTGCCCGTGTAGCCCTTCCACCCGCCGCTCCGCACCTGGTCGGCGAAGGCGAACATCTGCTCCAGCACGCGGTTCACCTCGGGCATCACGTCCTTGCCGTCCACCAGAATCGGTGTGTTCGACCTGTTCCGCAACGCCACGTGCAGCACGGCCCGATCTTCGGTGATGTTGATCTTCTCACCCGCGAACATCTTCCTGGCCCACCCGGCCACATCCGCCTGGCGGGCCAGGTCAAAGAGCAGCCGCATGGTCTCGCCGGACACGCGGTTCTTCGAGTAATCCAGCAGCACATCCTCGAAGTTGGCGTGGAAGGCGTTGAAGCGCCCCGGGTCGTTGGCGAAGAGGTCGCGCATATGCACACCTGCCATCGCGCTGTGGTGCTTCTGCAGGTTCTGCCATGCGGGAGATGACGTGAGGGGAGTGGACATCGGGAGGTCTCGCAAGAAGGGGGAGCGGGTCGGCCCCAGAGCATACCGCAGCCGCGGCCCGACCCGCAAACAGCCCCGCCAGGCACACCGGCCGCCCACCTGTGCCACAGGCTGGTCCGCCGCAGGCGGGCCTGCCTGTGCGCGCCGCACGCGGCCACGCGCTCTACTCAACGGTGATCGTTTTCCGCAACTCAAACCGGCGCATCCAGAGGGCCCGTTTCCACGGCGCGGGCGTGCCGTCGGCCTGCCACACCAACTCATCGCGGAACGACGGGGTGTAGACGAGCCAGTAGACCACCGAAACCTGCGCCTCGCCGGGCCTGTCCACGGTGAGCATCTCCGGCAGCGCATCGCGATGCCCGGACAGCCCCACTGGGCCCAACTGAAAAACCCACTGCGCCGCGTCCTTGCGCCCGACCGGCTCGCCCGCTTCGCCCGGGCGGTATCCCGCGAACAGAATCCCTGCGCTCGTGGTGGCCGCGGCGGCGGCACCGGTTACGCGCAGTTGCGCGGCGAAGCGCTCGCCCGCCTCCACACGCTCGGGCACGAGCAACTCCGCACGGAACCCCTCGGTGTAGAACCGCTCCACAAGGTCCGCAGGCATCTTGCCCGCGGTCATCACGCCCTCGAACCATCGAGGCGGTCCGGAGTCCCACGGGTTGCGGTGCCGAAACCTCAGCACGCGCTCGGCCATCGCTCGAATGGAAGGCTCATTCAGAGGACGCGCACCGAGGATGTCCCACGCCGTTCTCAGGCTCCCCGGCATCGCATAGAGCGACCCGAACAGCACCGGCGTCGGCAGGTGCGGCGCCAGCCACCCCATGTAGACAATCGGGTTGCCGATCAGAAAACCCCCAACCAGAATCACCACGCCCGCGACGACACACCTGCGAGACGGAACACGCCGCCCCTGCTTCATCCGCCCCAGCCAGATGCACCCGCACTCAGGGCACTGGACCGGAACGCGGTCGGGCTCCTCAATCCCGCACTCGTACTCACACTGCGGGCAGTGCTTGCTGGTGCCTACACGCCGCGCCCAGCCCGACGCGGCCAGCGAGAAGCCGAACATCCACGGCACCATCCACGCCAAGCCTGACATATGCAGCCCCACGGCTGTTCCTTGCAGCAGCACCATCAGCGCGGTGAGATACGCAAGGATGCCCACGATCGTCGTCGCGGCATAGACCATCGGCAGCCTCTCGGGCGCGGCACGTTCCGCCCGCGCTCGAACCCACACATACGGCCACACCGATGCGCCCAGAATGGCCGCCACCACGGCCCAGCGCACCAGGAGTTGCGTCGGTGTCCACACGCCCATCCACACGAAGGCGATCGCCACCGCGAGGGCGGTCATGGCAAGGCACGCCATCACCCACGCGTACTTGCGCGTGGTCATCAGCGGCCGCGCCATCAACCCTTCGTCCATGTGCCACCCGTGTGTGTGCCGCCGCCCTCAGATCATCCCGTCCATCTTCGTCGCCAACTCAAAGTCCTTCATCGTGACCCCGCTCGCATCGTGCGTGCTCAGCGTCATCGTCACCTTGTTGTAGCGGATCAGAATATCCGGGTGGTGCTGCATCGCCTCCGCCGCCGCCGCGGCTTTGTTCACAAACGCCATCGCTTCCACAAACGTCTTGAACGCGAACGTCCGCTGGATGCTGCCGCCGGATTCGGACCATTCCGGCCGGGCTGCGAGTTCGTGCCCCACCTGCTCCTCACCCATCCGCCCCCCCACCCCGCCCGCCCCCGCAGCCTTGGTTTTCACGGTCTTCGCCACGAGCACGCGCCTTCTGGCCGGGCAAAACAGGTGCGGATCAGCGTCGGTCTGGGCCGAACACATGCGGTCAGGGCACCGGCCTTCTGCCGGGAGTGTACCGTGGCTCAACCCTTGAACCCGCTTATCCACACAAACCCCGAAAATATGCCCCGCACGGCCCCAAACATCGCCCCCGCACCGGCTGTGCCCACCACACGGCTCGCGCCCTCCCCCACAGGTGCCCTCCACTTGGGCAACGCCCGAACGTTCCTCGTGAACTGGGCGCTCGCCCGCCAGCGCGGCTGGCGCATCGTCCTCCGCATCGAAGACCTCGACGGCCCACGCATCAAGCCCGAAGCAACCGACGGCATCATCGCCACGCTCCGTTGGCTGGGCATCGACTGGGACGAAGGCCCGCTGATTCAATCGCACGAACTGGAGCCCTGCCGCGCCGCGATGAAGCACCTCGCCGCCGCCGGGCTCACGTACCGCTGCGACCTCTCGCGCGCCGAGATCGAAGCCGCGGCCAGCGCGCCGCAATCTTCCACCGCCGAACCATCTGCCACGGGCGAAGTCCCCTTCCCCCCCTCGCTCCGGCCCGCGGGCGCGGGCCGGCCGTGCGACTTTGACGACACCGCCGCGAACTGGCGTTTCCTCACCCCCTCACCGCCGACGGGCGAGGTCGCGTTTCTCGACGACTGCGCCGGCCCCCAGCGGCGCGTGCCCGCCAGCACCATCGGCGACTTTGTCCTCTGGACCAGGCGTGCCACGCCCGCCTACCAACTCGCCGTCGTTGTTGATGACCACCGCCAGCGCATCACGCACATCGTGCGGGGAGACGATCTGCTCGATTCGGCCGCCCGCCAACTCCTCCTTTACCGCGCCCTGCGCTTCACACCCGAACCCGTCTACACGCACCTTTCCCTCGTCATCGGCCCCGACGGCCGCCGCCTTGCCAAGCGCCACGGCGACACGCGCGTGGACACCTACCGCCAGCAGGGCGTGCCGCCCGAGCGCGTCATCGGCCTCGTGGCCCACTGGTGCGGTGCCCTCGCCTCGCCCCAACCGTGTACGCCCGAGCAACTCGTGTCTATGCTGGATGCGCGGGCCATCCCGCGTTCCCCGATCGTCTTTCTCCCGGAGCATGACGCATGGCTTCGCGCTCGAACACCCTGATCACGGTCCTCGCCGCGGTCGTCGTGGTGGCCTCCATCCCTCTGCTGGCGATGAACCCCGCCTCCTGCGAGAAGCAACTGCGGGGCGCCGCCTCCGGCCCGGCCATCTCGCCCGACGGCAAGGTCATCACCCTCAGGGTGGGCCAGGGCACGTTCAAGCTCGACCTCGCGCTCGACGCCGCAACCCGCATGAAGGGCCTGGGCCAACGCGATTCCATCGCCGACGACGGCGGCATGATGTTCGTTTTCCCGGACGACCAGGTGCGCGTGCAGGGCTTCCTCATGCGCGACTGCTCCTTCCCCATCGACATCCTCTACCTCGACGGCAGCGGCCGCGTCCTCACACGCCACACCATGCAACCCGAGCCGCCGCGCGGCGCGGGCGAGGGCAAGCCCGGCGTGGAGAACAACACCGACGCCGAGAACATCAAGTACGAGAGCCGCCTCCCGCAGTATTCCAGCCGCTTTCCCGCGCAGTTCGTGCTGGAGTTCAAGGGTGGCACGCTCGAACCGCTCAAACTCAGGGAGGGCACAAAGATCGAGTTTGACCGCGAAGAACTGAAGAAGCGGGCCAACTAGGCCGATGCGCACAGCGAACGACGGTGTTGGCCGTCGGACCGCCTTCCTGCGCACAGGCTCGCCCGCGATGAATCAAGCGTCCGAAAACACAGGCTCTTCGCCCGCCCTTCCGCACGGCCCCGCCCGTGTGGCCGTGATCGCCTGCGGCCTCTCATCGGCCAGCGCGGCAGACTGGTGGAACACCGTCCACGCCGCCTGGCCCGCGCGCACCAAACCCCTCGCCCGCATTGTTGAACTCGGCACCCGCGGCACTGACGAACTGGCCTCCGTCCTCGACGGCACACGCATCGCCGTCCTGCTCGCCGGCGGCGAGGCCTGCGCCAAAACCCTGCGCCGCCTCATCGCCGAACTCGACGACCGCTCCATGCCCGCGCTGCTGGTGGCCAAGGACGAGCAGGCCCTGGCCACCGCCGATGCCAGTTCCAGCACCGCCGTGGTCCCCATGACCTCTGCCGCCGGACGCGAGGCCATCGCCGGGGCCGTCTACGCGCTCCTCTGCCGCGAGCCCGCCCTCGATCAGGTCAAACGCCAACTGGAACTCGAACGCGCCGTGAAGGCCGCCGCCGCGCGCGAACTCGAACGCCACGAGGCCGAAACCGTCGTCGCCGTCATGGTGCAGCGGGCCTTCATTCCCAACCGCATGCCCACCATCGACGGCCTCGAGGCCGGCGTGCTCTACCGCCCCGGCAGTTCGCTCTCGGGCGACATGTTCGATCTGGTCCAACTCGACGGCGACCACGCGGGGTTCTTCGTGGCCGACGCGATGGGCCACGGCGTGGCCGCCGCGCTCCTCACCATGCTCGTCAGCCGCCTCCTGCCCATGAAAGACAGCAGCCCCGCCGGCGGGGGGGAGCGCCTGGTGCCACCCGGCGAGGCCATGACCCGCTTCAACCGCGCCTTCCTTCAGCGCCGCGCCGACGACTCCACCATGGTCACCGCCGTCTACGGCGTGATCGACCTGCGCACCGGGCGCACCACACTCGCCTCCGCGGGCCACCCGCTCCCCATCGTCGTGGGCCCGCGCGGCGAAACCCGCGAGATCGACGTCGGCGGCCCCTCCGCCGGCCTGGATGAGCACGCCGTCTACGAAGAAGCCACGTTCACGCTCCAGCCCGGCGAAACCCTCCTCCTCTACACCGACGGCTTCGAGTGGGCCTTCTCGCCCGAGGCCAAGGGCGGCCGCCGCCCCAACAACGATTACCTCGCCGCGTTCGCTGGCCTGGGCCACCGCGACGAGCACACCGATCTGGGCCACGCCCTGGCCGCGCTCACCGCGAGCATGGACTCGCAGCGCGGCTCGCTGCACCAGCCCGACGACATCACGCTGCTGGGCATCTCGCGCCGCCCCCGTGCGGCCGAGTTGCGAGGCCCGGCGACCAATCCGGTGCGCTTGGCCGCGTAACCCGATCCCTACGCCACATTCCCCGGCCCCGCCGCGGCATCGTCCACCGGCCGGTGGTTGCGCGCCGTGACCGCGTTGAACAGGTCCAGTCGCTTGCGCCACGTCGCGTCCGCCCGCGGCAGGCCGTCCACCTCCGGCACGCGCCACACCATCATCACCAGGCCTGATATCAGCAGCAGCACCGCCAGCGCACCGATCGCCGCCTGCGTGCTGGCCGCTTTCGACACCACCCCCACCAGGGGCAGCGCCCGGCCCGCCAGCAGTTCGCCGAAGTAGCCCCCCGCAAGGCCCCCCGCGGCCGTCGCCCCGAACGCGGCCACGTTGGCCACGCTCATCACACGCCCGCGCATCGCATCCGGCACCACGTTCTGCATGGCCGCCCAACTCTGGTTGAACGCCCAGATCCAGAAGAACCCCACCACCGCCATCGCCACATACCCCATCCAGGGCACCGTGAACAGCGCGAACACCGTGATCGCCAGCCCGCACGCCGCCACCGAGAGCGGGATGAAGTGGTGCTTGGGATACCACACCGGCACATACCTCAGGCACAGGCCACCCGCCACGGCACCGATCCCCTGCACGCCCAGCAACCAGCCCACGGTCTTGTCCGCCGCATCGCCGTGCAGGGCGTACACATCGATCACGAACATCGACAGCAGCCGCACCAGCGGCGCGGCCAGCATCGACATCAACAGCATCGCCATGAAAATCGCCAGCGGCCCGCGCCCGAGGGCGATGTAGCCGATGGCATCGCCGATCTGCCGCCACGCCTTCCGCCCGTCGTGCCGCGGCGCGGGGGCGTCGGGGGTGCGCACCACCGCGAACATCACCCCCATGAACGTGAGCGCGTTCACCACGAACAGCGGCGTGGTGCCCCACGTGCCCATGATCAGCCCCGCCAGGGCCGGCCCCACCGCCCGCGCCAGGTTGAACTGAATCCCGTTGAGCGTGATCGCCGCCGTCAACTCGCTCTTGGGCACCAGGCGCGGCGTCATCACCTGCCACGCCGGCATGTTGAAGGCCATCACCAGCCCTTGCAGCGAGCCCAGACCGATGAGCACCCACACCAGCGTCATGGGCTTTTCCCAATGCACCATGCTGGCCACCGCCACCGCCGCGGCGAGCACCATGAGCATGGCCTGCGTCACCACCAGCAGTTTGCGGCGGTTGATGCGGTCTGCCGCGAGGCCGCCGAAGAGGCCGAAGACGAGGATGGGCGTGAGCGTGGCCGCGCCGTGGATGCCGAGCATGCGCAGGTCGCCGGTGATGGTGGCGACGGTCATCTGGATGCCGACGAGTTCCATCCAGTTGCCGCTGTTGGAGACGAAACTGGCGGCCCAGACGCGCCGGAAGTGGGTGTGGCGAAGGACGCCGTCCCGGGCAAACAGGCCGTGGCGCGCGGGCGCAGGCACCTGTGCCGCGTCCGTGCTGCGCTGGATACCGGGCGACTCCACGACGAACTCCGTTGCCCATCGCCGGTGCGGCGCAGGAGCGCGCGATCAGGGCGGCGATGCCGATGCTATGCGCGTGGGCGGTGCGCGTGGATCCCTCGGTTTGTTCGGCCGCGTGGCAGGTGGCACTGAAGTCCATCCCGTGCCACCGCAAGTCGGCGCGCTCCTCGCGACGACTTCGGTGCAAAGACCCACTAAAGCCTCCGTCACTGACAGCGTGTTGTCACTCCGCGACCGCGTTTGCGCGCCATTTCGTGGTCATCGCTCCGCTTCCCCTTGCCCGCCCGCGCATCTTGGTGCATCATCGCTGCGTGACGCAGACACTCTGCCAAGCCGTCGCCCCCGCTCGCGGCGGCACCTCGCCTTCATCCGCCACCGCGGATCTCCGATTTGGCCATTTGCCCATTTGCGATTTGGCCATTTTCCTTCCCGCCCTCCTCAACCCCTCCCTCTCCCTCCTCGATATCGCCGCCGCGCACAACCTCACCCTCGATCAACTCACCACGTTGATGGCCCGCCCCGACATCGCCGAGCAACTCGCCGCCCTCCACTCCGCCGCGGCACTCCGCGTCCGCATCGTCGCCGCGCAGCACCTGCCGCGCGCTGTTGAAGCGCTCGGCACCATCATCAACGCCCACCTCAACGACGACGACCTCCCCACGCTCGACAAGACCAACTTCCGCCACATGGTCTTCCGCCAGCGCCGAACAGAAATGATGCGCCGCGCCGCGAGCACCATCCTCCGCCTCGCCAACTTCCACCCGCCGTCTCGTGTCAGTGGTCTTGGTGGGGCGGACGTCCCATCCGCCTCCCGTGCCACCGACTCGCGAGGCTCTGCGAGGGAGTCGGTGCCCTTGAACTCGCCGCCTCTTCGAGCCGCGACCGTCACCAACCAGCCCGCAACCGTTCCCTCTCCCGCCGCGCAGCGGCGAACGATCGTTGCCGGGGGTGAGCGAGGGTCGCCGAGCGACCCCCCGGAAGCCTCCTCTGTTAGGTCCTTCGCCCGCGGGGCTCAACGCCCCGAGGGCGACCCCAGGACCGCCCCTCGCCGTTCCTTTGCCTCCCGTCTCCTCGCCGCCTGCGGCACCACGCGGGCACCCGGCGATCCCTGAACCACCGCCACACTCCTCGCTCTCGCTCGTGGCTCCAACGCGGGGCGCGTTGGAGGGCACCGACTCGCTCCCCGAGCCTCGCGAGTCGGTGGCACGGGAGACGGCGGCGACCGCCGCGGCAACCGAAGGCAGCATCGAATTGGGCCCGGCCTCAGCCTCGCCGTGTGACGCGGTCGATGCTCAGGTAGCCCGCGCCGGCGAGCAGCACCCACAGGCCCAGCGCGGCGAACGCGCCGTTGCGCAGCATGTGGCACGCGCCCAGTTTGCCCGAACAGAACATCTTGATCGCGCCGAAGCAGGTGCAATCCAGCGCCAGGCCGCGGCTCGTGGCCGACCAGATCATGCCCACGAACACAAGCATCAGCACGCTCGCCACCAGCGCGGCGGAGCGTGCCCAGAAGCCCAGCAGCAGCGCCACGCCCACCAGCAACTCCGTCCACGGCACGATGAACGCCAGCGCGATCACCACACTCGGCGGCAGGCCGAGTTTGAAGCCTTCGATGGTGGGGGCGAAGTCGCGCGGCGTCATCGGCTCGATCAGGCCGAAGATGCTCCAGATGCCCAGTTTCATCAGGCCGCTGAACGCCAGCATGCCGCCCAGGGCCACACGAGCAACGAGCGAAAGGGTTCTGGCCGCGGGCTTCATGGGGCAACTCATTGGCCAGCCCCCCCGCTCTTGCCCGGCGTGGCCGCCCCGCCCCCCCCACCTTCAACCGGCTTGCCCGCTTGCACCCACGCAGGGAAGCCCTCCTCGAAGATGTAGATTTCGGCGTAGCCGAAGTCTCGCAGGCGCTCGGCCACGCGGATGGATGCGTCGCAATCTCCGCCGCCGCAGTAGACGACGATGGCCGAAGACTTGGGGATCATTTCCAGGTCTGCGGGCACCTTGCCGCCGAAGAAGACATCCAGCGGCATGTGGAAGGCGAGGGGCACGCGGCTGGCCGCGAACTCCGGCTCGGGACGGGCGTCGATGAAGGCCGCATCGCCGTTCGCCTTGCCGCGCTCAAAGAGTGCGAAAGCGCGGGCGACATCGATGAACGACACACCAACGAGCCCCGAGCGTGAGCGAAGGGTCAGAGGCCCGGACTCTGCCGCCGCCACGAGCGCCCCGCCCACAGCCTGCGCGGGGAGGGGGGAGAGGCCAGGTGCAAGTTGCGCGGCATCGATCATCGTGAACGGACGGCGCGCCAGATCAGCCAGACCCACACCGCCCGCGAGGGCGCAGAGCGCAAGCGCCCGCGTGAACACAGCGCCGATGCACGCGCCCTTGCCGCAGCGGCAACCCGGGCCGCAAGTGCAACCGGACCCGCAAGGGCCGTTGGGGCCGCACGCACACGCGACCGCTGCCTCACTTGGGGGGGCTGGCTGGGGTT